>JANWHO010000343.1 GCA_025450375.1 Chloroflexota bacterium | reverse complement strand
CCTTCGCAGCAATTCGAGGACTTCCTCCGGAGTACAGTCGGGGAAGAGCAGCGCCGCCTCACGCTGACTGGGCAGAAAGAAGGTGGGCCGGCTGAGCAGTTCACCCAGCGCCGCCGGCTCCAGATCGGCCGCGTAACGGGCATCCGGATCGACCGAGACGCCGCCGTGCCGCCTGGCCTCCCCAAGCGCGTCCAGGAGCTGGAGCGCGGGCTCGAATGGGACCGGGGCAAGGTGCGCGTAGCGAGCTTGCCGATACGCGGGCGGGATCTGCGTGGCCATGGGCGAGTAGTGGGCATGCGCCTTCGGCCCATACGAGCCGCGGAAAATATACTGGCAGGTAGCATCGTCCTCATAGAGGGCCCAGTTACGCAGTGACGGGCCATCCACCCATTGCACGCCGGAAAGATCCAGATCGCCGGCCGCCAGCAGATCCGCGGGGTAATCCGCACCGGTGACCACGCACAGGCCCACCGATACCCCCCAGAGGAGCGCGCCATGGGCCGCGTACACCGCATTCCCGCCAACCTGGTACATGCGCGTGGCGCCGTCGGGGAAGACCAGGTCATCGATGGTGGCGTTCCCGATGACGATCAGATCCGGGGGCCGTGCCGGTGTGCTATCCATTGCTCGGTGCCGTCCTCTTGAGGAAATCGTGCATGGTGCCGCCAGTATACGGTATACCAAAGGCGATGCCGGTGTACATGAACGCGAGGAGGAATTGATGACCGCCGCCCCGCCGAGCCAGCCTGAGTATGGGCGATTTGCCGTGTATGAACGCGCGCTGGCCGTTAGCCAGGAGCGCGCCGAGGCCATTGTGGCCCAGGCGCAACTCCCGGCTCAGGGCTTGCTGGCCGACCTGGCCGCGCATGTTGGGCCTGACGGCCTGCTGCCGGTGCAACCGCGGGTGGTACCGGTCGACTCCGCCCGCTACGGGTATTTGCTCCCGGCCTGGCCGGAACCGGATAAACGCCCCGTGCCCCTGTTCGTGGTCCCCAATTATGGCCTGATGTCGTATCTTTGGCGGCTCAGTATTGGGGAACCACCAGGTGAGCAGACACTGGTCGAGGAGCGCTTTCTGTCGGGTGAGCGGATCTGGGTTGGCCTGGCGAATGATGTGCTGCAGCCGTTCGTCCCTGATCCGCCGGCCGGCGGCTACCGCATGTACCGGCATCATGCGTTGATGCTTTTTTGCGCCACCACCTGGCTTCCACCCTCCGCGCGCGACGGCTGGTTTGCCCTTTACGATTGGGGAGGACGCGCGGCGGTTACTCGCCATGCGCTGCGCGACCTCGCCGATCCGATCCCCTGGATGGACGCCGCCGACCAGGAAGCCAGCGCCTTTTACGCCCGCATGGGACCGTCCGTACGCGATGACGCCACCGTGCGCGCCTTCCTTGAGGACGCGGATCAGTTGGCGGAATACGAACGTTTCTTCGCGCTCAGCAATATCGGGATTGCCGCTCTGGGCCGCGTCTATCAACGACTCCCGGAGGCGGAACGGCAGAGCTGGTTGCGCGAGCAAGTCAACGAGGGTCATAAGCAGGCGGGCTTCCTGGAGGAGGTGGTACGCGCGTACATTCGCGCGCTTCCCTGAGTGTCTGGCTGCGGTGGCGGTTCATGAAGGGCTCAGGGCCAGATGGATGACCTCGGGATCGTTTTGCTGGGCGAGCCGCAGCGCCGCGTCCGCCTCGGCCACGGGAAAGATCTGGGAGATGAACTCGTGGATGGGGTAGCACCCGGAGTTGATGATCCGGACGGCCGCCTCGGTGTCCCAGGACTGCCCGAGCCCGCCCAGCAAGGCTAGTTCCTTAAAGACGATCTGGTCCATGGGGATCCGGGCCAGGTTGCCGCCCCGAGTCCCTACCTGGATCAGACGCCCGGTGGGCCGCAGGCTCTTGATGGCCAGATCCAACATCGTGTCGTCGCCCGTGCATTCAACCGCGACGTCAAAGCGATTCTCGAGCGTGGCGAGGTCATCCTGATCCATGTACAGCACCGACGCGCCAAGTTTCGCCGCCAGTCTCGCCGCCGCGACCTTATGGCGCTGCGCCACGACTACGATCTCCCCCGCCCCCGCCTCTCGGGCCACCACGATCGAGGCCAAACCCTGGGCGCCGGAGCCCAGAATCAGCACCCGTTCGCCTACCCCTGTCTTGCCGATGGTGCGAATCCACCGCACCCCGTTGCCAATCACGGACGCCAGGCAGGCCGCGCGCGGATCAACGCCCTCGGCCACGCGGTGCACGCGCGATCCGGGCGCCACATACATCAGTTGGCCGTACGCGCCCCAGAGATGAGGGGGCGTGGCCGACGAGATGGTCACGCCGTAGACCTGGGCCGCGGTACAGAACTGATAGAGGCCGGTCAGGCAATAGGTACACCGGCGGCACATGATGTATGGCTCGACGCTGACCCGATCGCCCGGCGCGACCTGATAGTCTTGTCTGGCAACGGCGCCAGCCTCCAGGACATGCCCGACGATCTCATGTCCCAAGATCATCGGATAGTGCGCTTTGTAGTTGCGCCCCTCGTATTCGATGATGTCTCCGCCGCAGACGCCCACCAACTCGACCCGCAAGAGCAGATCCTCCGGCCCGATCACCGGCACGGGGAAGCGCTCCATCTCGAAGACGCCCGGCCTACGCAACACATTCGACTCGGTGTACGAGTCCATGCTCTTCCTTCCCTGGTACAGCTTGACGCAAGTTGGTCGCCGGTTGTTGGGGCACCCCACGTGGGGGCCCTTGGCGACCCAGACGAGGGCACCCACGAGGGGTGCCCCTACCGAGAACCGCCTCGACAATTACACCTCGGCGTACTAATTATTGTGGTTCAGCGTACCACCCCCGCCTCCACGAGCGCCTCGATCTGAGCGGTTGTCTGGCCCAACTCGCGGAGTACCTGGATCGTATGCTCGCCCAGCAGCGGTGGTGGGTGATGGAGCCAGCCGTCCCGCGACTCGCCGATGGTCACCGGCCGGCCCAGAACCTCCAGGGCGCCGATCAGCGGGTGATCGATGGTGGCCACCATGCCGAGGCCGCGGACAATCTCGGAGTCGAGGGCCTGGGCAATGTCGTAGATCGGCGCCGCCGGAATGCCGGAGCCGTTGATCAGCGGCAGCCATTCGGCGGCCGGCCGCTGGATAAGCCGCTCCTCCATCAGGCGTCGGAGTTCGGCCCGATTCCGCATGCGCCGGGCATTGTCGGTAAACCGGTCGTCGTCCGCGAGGTCGGGCAGCCCGATCACGGCGCAGAGCCGGCGCCACATCTCGTCATTGCCGCTGGCCAGCGTGATCGGCGTGTCCTGGGTCGCAAAGGTACCCTGGGGAAACATCAAGGGATGGTCGTTGCCATCCTGGCCCGCGACCTCGGACAGGGTGAGGTATTTCTGCGCCTGATAGGAGAGGAGGGATACCAAGCTCTCGATCAGCGATGCCTCGACCCGCTGCCCAGTCCCCGTCCGCTCTCGCGCGTAGAGGGCCGAGACGATGCCGAAGGCGGCGAACACGCCCGTCGCCGAGTCGCCCAACGGAATGCCGACCCGGAGCGGGCCCGTCGCCTCAGTGCCGGTGACACTCATCAGCCCCGACATGGCCTGCGCGCTTTGGTCGAAGCCCGCCAGATCAGCTCCTGCTCCATGGGCGCCGAAGCCGCTGATCGTGCAGTAAATGAGCCGCGGATTCCGCTCGCGCAACTCATCGTATCCCAGTCCCATCTTCTCTACGGTGCCGGGCCGGAAGTTCTGCACCAGGACATCGGCCCCCGCCGCCAGATCCGCGACCAGTTTCCGCCCGGCCGGATCCTTCAGATTAAGGGCAATGCTCCGCTTGTTGCGATTCGAGGCCATGAAGTACACGCTCTCCTGCTCGCGGAATGGCCCGGCCTGCCGCGCCGGATCGCCGCGCGGCAAGGTCTCTACCTTGATCACGTCCGCCCCCAGGTCGGCAAGCAGCATGGTCGTGGTGGGTCCGGAGAGGTAGCGGCTCAGGTCGATGACCCGAATGCCGGCAAGGCTTCCCGGCGGCGCCTGGGACGCGCTAGCCATTGCCCTGGCCCGTGAAGAGGGGCTCTCGCCGCTCCTCGAAGGCGGCGATGCCCTCCAGGAGATCGGAACCGTCATAGATTTCCGTCGTGAGCTGCCGCAAGCGCGCGGCCTCGGCGCCGCCGAAGCCATGCACGAGGCCGTTGATCGTCAGTTTGTGCGCGGTCGCCGCTAACGGCGAGCCCTGACAAATTTGCCTTGCCAGGTTCCAACTCGTCTGCTCAAGCTGATCATCGGGAACCACCCGATTGACCAGCCCGATGCGGAGCGCCTCGTCGGCCCCAATCAGCCGCCCGGTGAAGAGCAAATCCTTGGCATGGGCGGGCCCAATAAGCCGCACCAGCGCCTCCGCTTCCACCAGGCCCATGGTGAGGCCCAGACGCATGATCGGGATGCCGAACCGGGCCGTGTGGCCGGCGATCCGCAGGTCACAGGCGGCGGCGATCTCGCAGCCGCCGCCTACCGCCATCCCGCCGATCATGGCGATGACCGGCAGCGGCGCCTGGTGTATCGCCTGGAGCGTCGAGGCACCGGCCGTAGTGTAGACGCCGGCGGCCTCACTGCCTACGCGGGTGGTCCGGAATTCGCTGATGTCCGCGCCCGCGCTGAAGGCCCGGCCGCCGGCTCCGCGGATGATCACCGCCCGGAGACTACGAATAGGGGAAAGCATCTGGAACGCCGACCGCAGCCGCCGCCACATCGCCAGGTTGAGCGCGTTATGCACCTCGGGCCGATCGAGGGTGACCACGGCGACAGCGTCACGCACTTCGAGGATCACCCCGTCGGCGGCACCCTCAAGTTCCGCGCCATTCCGCGCCATCACCATCTCCCATGAATACTGCCGTAAATCATATTGTAGACAATTAAAAATGTCAATTAGCTACGTATAGACAGCCTTGTCCGGCTGCTGTATACTGGCGCCATTGTTTAGGATCTCGGAAGTCTCTGGCGCCATAATCGGGCCAGGGAGCCTCGCGCACTTGATCGTCGCGTGAGTAACAACCGAACTACATGGGAAAGTATAGTAGTACATGGATCGTGAAAAAGAATTAATGCTGGCGGAGATCGCCGAACAGCCCGGCTATCTCGAGCAGTGCCTGGGCGGCACTCTGGCCCAGGATATCGCGGCCCGGCTTGAGCCGGCGAATCCGGAGAAGCTTGAGCACGTCTACCTGATCGGCTGTGGCGACTCGCATTTCGCGGGTCTGGCTACCAGGCTGGCGTTTCAGCGGTATGCCAGGGTTCATGTCGAGCCGGTCCAGGCGCTGGAGTTCTCGCGGTATCTGGTGGATAGTTTGCCGGCCCATTCCGCCGTCATCGCGGTATCCAACTCCGGGGAAGTGACCCGAACCGTCGAGGGCGCCAAGCTGGCCAGATCGCGCGGCGCCCTGGTGATCGCCATCACCGCCGCGCCCGCAAGCAGCCTAGCCGCGGCGGCCGACGCCGTGATCCTGACCAGGACACCGCCCAATATCAAGGAAGGGGCTGACAAGATCGTGGTGACGCCCGGCACCCTCACCTACCTGGGCAGCCTGGCCGTACTCTACGAGATCGCCTTTGCCCTGGGCGATCGCCGTGGCGTGGATCGCGGGCGGATTGCCACCGGCCGGCGGGAACTGGCCCGGACGGCCGCGATCCTGCGGGAGACCATTCCCCTCGTCACGCCCCTGGTCGACCAGTACGCGGCTCTGGCAAAGGACACCCGCGAGTTCTACATTTTAGGCGGCGGCCCGAACTATGGGACGGCCCTGGCCGCCATGGCCAAGCTCTTCGAGGCGGTTCGTTGTCCCGCCTCCGCCGTGGAGCTGGAGGAATGGGCCCACGAGCAGTATTTCCTGACCCAACCGGGGACGCAGAGCGTGGTGATCGCGCCGCCGGGGGCCTCCCGTGATCGGGCGATCGAGCAGATGCGGGCCATGCGCGCGGTGGGCGGGACCGTGGTCGCGGTCGCCGCCGCCGATGACGCGGAGATTGCGGCGGCCGCGGACGTGCTGCTGCCCGTGCCGGGCGCGGTACTCGAGGAGTTCACCCCTATCGTCTATAAGACCTGGGCAGAACTGTTTTCCTGCTATCTGGCGCATCATCGGGGCGTTGCCTTTTTTGGCTTCGACCAGTCTTCCCGGCGCGAGATCAATTTTCAGCAGATATTTGCTTCGTCGAGCATCGCCCAGTAAAGGGCGCGGTCGGATGATAGGGGACATACCGTTGAAAGGTATGGTTGAGTGAGCCTTCTCCTCGAGCACATGCGGGCTGGCCATCGACCGATCATCGCCATGCTCCAAACGGATGCGTTGCCGGGCAGCGCCCGCGGTTGCCGCTTGAGCCGAGCCGAACTGCTAGCCGGCGTGCTGGCCGACGCGCGGATTGTCGCCGAGGCGGGCGTCGATGGTCTGATGATCCAGAACCTCGGCGATTTGCCGGTCGGACACTCCGTCACGCCCGCCCAGATTGCCTGGATGACCGTGCTGGCGGCCGAGGTACGGCGGAGCACATCCCTCCCGATCGGACTCAACTTTTTGGAGAACGACGCCGCGGCCATGGTGGCCGTGGCATCGGCGGCGGAACTGGACTTCGTGCGTCTGAAGGTGTTCGTGGGCACCATGGTCACCCCCTTTGGTCTGGTCTCCGGCTGCGCGCACCTGGCTCAGGCCACGCGAACTGCCCTTGGCTGCGCCGAGGTCGCTTTCTTTGCCGATGTCCACGACCGCACGGGGGTGCCCCTGGGCGGACGATCCCTGATCGCCGATGTCCGGGAGGCGGTCGACCTCGGGGGAGCGGAGGCGCTGGTGCTGACCGGCACGACGTTCGAACAATCGCTCGATTATTTGGGGCAGGCCCAGCGGCGCTTTCCGGCCGTGCCGCGCCTGCTGGGAGGCAGCAGCACCCTTACGAACCTGGCTCAGAGCTTCAAGGTCGCTGACGCCATCATGGTCAGCTCCAGCTTGAAAAACAGCAGTGATGCCTTCGGTCGCTTTGTGCCCGCCAAAGTAGAGGCGTACATGGCCGAAGTTCGTCGTCTCCGATCACTCGCGGCGGGCGTCCCTACGGAGCAGAGAGGAGGGAGCGGTCACCAATCCGGGGAGAGTTGAGGCGGACCAGGGTTGTTCCGCAATGGCAGCAGAACGCCGCCCGCGGAGACTGATAGTTGAAGGAATGTAGAGGGTACCATGCGCTGGCAACAACGGGCTAGAAATCTGGCCCTGGCAATCGTAAGCGTCGTCGCGATCATGCCCTTGAGCCTCGCCCGTCCAGCGGCCCACGCCGCGGCAAGCATCAGCGTCGTCATGATTACCTCCGAGTCGGGATTGGGCGATAAGTCGTTCAACGATCAAATGGTCAAAGGATTTTACCTGGCCAAGAAGAATCTTGGCGTAAATTTCAATGTCATTCAACCACACAGCATCGCGGAGTTCCAACCGGCTCTCCAACGAGCCGCGGCCGCCGGCACCTATAAAATCATCATTGGCTCCTCCTTCGACATGGTCGCGGCGATGCAGGCCGTGGCCAAGCAGTACCCCAAGCAGGCGTTCGGCATGGTTGATGTCGGCGCGAACCCTCTAGCCCCAAATATCGTCAGCACGGTAACGGCGGACTGGGAAGGTTCAGCCCTGGTCGGCGCTATCGCCGCGCGGGTCACCAAGACCGGGACCATTGGTTTCGTGGGCGGCAAGGATATCGCGATCATCCACCGATTCTGGATCGGCTACTACTTTGGCGCCAAGCTCTCGAACCCGAAGGTGAACGTGCTGCAGAGCTTCACCGGCAGCTTCACCGATCCGGCGGGCGGGACGGAGTACGCCAACGCCCTGTATGACAAGGGCTCGGATATCAACTTTGGCGTGGCGGGACTGACCACGGTCGGTGTCCTGGCGGCGGCGAAGAGCCATAACAAGCTGGCGATCGGGGTGGACTCCGACGAGAATTGTCTGGACAAAGGTCATGTGCTGACCTCGATGGTCAAGCGCGTGGATAATGAAGCGTATGCCCTGATTAAGGCTACGGTGAATGGCCAGAACCTCGGCGGCAAGATCCTTACCTTCGGGCCGGCGGAGGGTGGCGTGATAGCGGCCATGGATAGCTGCAATAAGGGACTGATTCCGGCGGCCGTTCTTACCTACGCGAAGCAGTTCAGCGCCGGACTCCTCAGTGGTAAAATTGTCGTACCAAACTACTTCGACCTCAAGAAGGGCCAGAAAATGATGGGCACGCCGGCCATTCCCGTGCCAAGCCAGACCTGACGCGAACGGCATTCACCGAGCGGTAGGGGCACGACCCGCCTTCGAGCGGCGCCGTGCCCCTCCGTCGCGCCTTAGTACACCGATGTGGAAGTATCGAGGCAGTTCTCCGTAGGGGCACCCCTCGTGGGTGCCCTTGGCGGTCCGAACCAGGGCACCCACGAGGGGTGCCCCTACATCCGGCGGCCGACTTGCGCCAAGCTATACTAGTTTCCAGCATCCCAATGGTGGGAGCAGAGGCTGCATGATGGAGACCACGCGCGCGATCGAGATGCGGGGAATCGTCAAACGGTTCCCCCTGGTGATCGCGAACAACGCGGTAGACTTTTCCGCTGACCGGGGCAGTATCCACGCCCTTGTCGGGGAGAACGGGGCCGGCAAGACCACCCTGATGAGCATCCTCTATGGGCTCTACCAGCCGGACGCGGGGCGCATGCAGGTCTTTGGCCGTCCCGCGCACTTCACCAGCCCGCGCCAGGCGATCAAAGCCGGGATCGGCATGGTCAGCCAGCATTTCCGACTCGTCCCTTCGTTCACGGTGGCCGAGAACATCATTCTGGGCCAGGAACCAGGCCGGCGCGGCGTGATCGATATGGGGCGCGCGGAGCGCGAGGTTCGCGAGATCGGGCTGCGGTTCGCCTTGCCCGTCGAGCCTCGGGATCTGGTGCTGAATCTGCCGGTGGGTTTGCAGCAACGGGTAGAGATCCTGAAGGCGCTCTATCGCCAGGCACGGGTCTTAATCCTGGATGAGCCGACGGCGGTCCTCACCCCGCAGGAGACCCGTGAACTCTTCCGGACTCTCCGCCAATTGGCCGACCAGGGCACGACCGTCGTGCTGGTCACGCACAAGCTGAACGAGGTCATGGAGGTCTCGGATCGGGTCTCGGTGATGCGCGGGGGCCAGATGGTGGAAACGATGCGCACCGCGGACACCACCCCGGCCCGGATCGCGGAGAAGATGGTAGGCCGTCCGGTCTTGTTCCGCGTCAACAAGGATCCCGCCGTACCGGGCGCCCCTCTGCTCGAGGTTCACGATCTGCGGGCCAATAGCTCCCGCGGCATCGCGGCGGTGCGCGACGTATCGTTCACCATGCATCAGGGTGAGATTGTCGGCATTGCCGGCGTACAGGGCAACGGCCAGAGTGAGTTGGTCGAAGTGCTCGTCGGCCTGCGACCGGCGACCGGAGGCGAGATCCGCTTGCACGGCAAAGTTGTCACCACGATGAACACCGCGG
>JANWHO010000342.1 GCA_025450375.1 Chloroflexota bacterium | reverse complement strand
TCTCCTCCTGGACTGACGGCAACTCATCAATCAGATCTTGCGCCGTAAGCCCAGCTTCTTCCAGGGCACGAGCCGCACTATTCATCAATGCCGTAAGTTCGGCATCACCATTCTGATCCTCGGTGCGCGAGACAACGACTTTCATGGGATCTCCCGATCTCCTTCGTGACGCCATGCCCCCACGGGAGAATAGCGCTCACTATCGATCGGTTTCAATGTATCGCTTCGCCAGGGTCGGATCAAACTAGATCGCATAATTTGTCGGACTTCTCCTATCCTGCCGGATAACCCCGTGATCCGTGTACCCTCAATACATGAACGCCTCCACCTACCATCGCGTTATTCTCCTCACCCCCAGCCTTACCTATAGGGCCAATGCCTTTCTGGAGGCGGCGGCTCGCCTCGAGTTGGAGGTGGTGCGTGGGCTGGACATGCCGAGCCCGTTGGCCAAATACTGGCATCCGACCCTGCCGCTCGACTTCCGGGCCCCCGACAGGGCGGTGCGCGATCTGGTGCGATACGCACGCGCCAACCCCGTGCGGGCAATCCTCTCGGTGGACGACGCCGCGACCGTGATCGCCGCGCGCGCCTGCGAGGCACTCGGCCTTTCGCATAACCCGCCGTCCGCGGCGGCGGCCGCGCGTGACAAGTATTTGATGCGTCAGGCGCTCGACCGCGGAGGGGTTCCGGGCGCGCGCTGGCGGCACTACTCTACCGATACCGACCCCGAGGCTATCGCGGGTGAAGTCGAGTACCCTTGCGTGGTCAAGCCGACCCAGCTTTCGGGTAGCCAGGGGGTGATTCGCGCCGATACGCCCGATCAGTTCGTGGCCGCCTTCCGCCGGAGCCGGGCCATCATGCTTGCTACCGGGGGCGAAGCCGGCCGCCTCCTGGTGGAGGAATACATTCCTGGGGCCGAGGTGGTGTTGGAGGGGCTGCTGGCCGAGGGCCGGCTGCACGTATTGGCCCTCTTCGATAAGCCCGATCCGTTGGTCGGCCCATTCTTCGAGGAGACCATCTATACCATGCCCTCGCGTCTCCCCGAGGCGACACAACGCGCGATCACCGAGTGCGCCGCCGCCGCTTGCGCCGCCCTGGGACTGCGCGAGGGACCGATTCACGCGGAGTTTCGGGTGAATGAGCATGGCCCTTGGGTACTGGAAGTGGCGGCCCGGTCGATCGGCGGCCTCTGTTCGCGCATCCTGCGCTTTGGCGCCGGGATGGTCTCGCTTGAGGAGCTGATTCTCAGTCACGCGGTGGGCCATCCGCTTCCGTATGAGCGCGACCCGCGGGCCGGTGGGGTAATGATGATTCCCATTCCAGGCGCTGGGGTGTTGCGGGCGGTCGAGGGACTGGAGGAGGCGCGAGCCGTGCCGGGGATTGAGGAGATCGAGATCACCCTCCCTCTGAAGCACAATCTGGTGCCGCTGCCCGAGGGTTCCAGCTATTTGGGCTTTATCTTTGCCCGAGCCGATAGTCCGGTGGAGGCGGAAGCGGCCCTCCGAACGGCCCATCGACGGCTGCGCTTCGTGGTGTCCCCCCATTACCGCTTGATGGCCCAAAAGGAGGGATGAAGTGTGAACCGCGAAGGTTCGTCCCTACTTTTTGGCTGGAGCGGGCGCGCCCTTGCCGGCGGAAGACTCCACGCCGCCCTGGTCGTCGGGCGACCAGCCCTCGGGCATCCGCTCTTGATCCTGAAAGAGGAACGCTTCCCGCTGTTCGCGCAGGAACTTCTGGGCCTCGGGATCGGCCAGAACCAGGCCATAATGGTTGATCAGCACCACCGACTGGCGGCCCCACATCTCCCAGGCCATCGCGGACACATGCTCGAAAATACGCTCGCCCTCGGGTCCCGGAAACGGTGGCCGTTCCAGGCCCGGCAGTTCGCGTCCAAATTTTGCGCACATTACCTGACGCGGCATCTCATACTCCCTGTATGGCGGGGCCCGGGTGGCCGGAATCGCGACCGAGGGTACCCGCTCCGTCCACCAGTATAGGCGCATTCGACTAGAGGGGCAATTTTCCATGCGGCGCGTTGTGTTCCTCGGCATGGATGGAAGATTTTCCGCCGCTCCGCTGTTGGCGCTATTGGGCTCGGAGTTCGAAGTAGTAGGGGTGGTGGTCCCACGGCCCGCGGGAGTCGCCTCCGCGTCTATTACGCGGGTCTTGACGCCGCCACCGCGCCCACGGCGAAGCCTTGAGGTTCGTGGCGCGGCGCCGAGATCGAGCGCGTCGGGTATTGCCTGGGCGGCGGGCGTGCCGGTCCTGGAGGTTGCCGCGCTCTCCGACCCCGCTGCCCAGGCGGCGGTGGCGGACATGCGCCCGGATGTTCTCTGCGTGGCGTGCTTTCCCTCTCTTGTGCCCTGGCGAGTCCTGGCCCTGGCGCCACTGGGTGGCTTGAATCTCCATCCCTCGCTGCTGCCTGACTACCGTGGTCCCGGGCCCTTGTTCTGGCTCTTTCACGATGGTCTGGAGCACGCGGGGGTCTCCGTTCACCGCATGAGCGGCCAGATAGATAGTGGCCCGATCGTTGCCCAGGCCGCGGTGTGCCTCCCGGACGGGGTCACCTACCAAGCGGCCGAGGATCGTTGTGCCGAGGAGGGGGGGCGCCTGCTGGTGGCGGCTCTACGAACGATCGCCGCCGATCCGGAGGCCGGCCAACCCCAAGGGGAAAGCGGCCCCCCGGCGCCCTGGCCGGAAGTGTCCGATTTTCAATTGACTCCGTCCTGGTCGGCGCGGCGTGCTTTCAACTTTATCCGGGGGGTAGCCAACTGGGGCGAGCCGCTTATCCTGGCGGCTCAGGGACGGCGGCACCGCATCGCGCGGGCACGGGCCTTCGATGAGGTTGGCACGCAGCCCGAACCCATCATCAAGGTGGGCCGGGAGGCGCGGGTCCAATGCTCTCCCGGGATCCTGTATCTGGAGATGGTTGGCAATGGGGATAGCTAAAATGCGGACTTCCTCGATCGGCGGTTATAGGGTAGTCTGTAGTGAGATAGGCACGGGCGGCCATGACCGGAGGAAAACGTGAAGCCGATGCAGCAGCGACCTCGAAGCCGGGGGCAAGAAGACGCGACGTCCACTGTAGCGCCCGTGACAGGCCCCCGGAACGTGTTGCCCATGGGCATTACGGTGGCAATCTTGGGCGTTATGACTCTGGCCATCGCGATAGATACGTCATCGGTGCCGGGCCTCTCGTTTTTCGCGATCTTTTCCCTTGGAGCCCTGATCGGGGCGATCATTATCTGGGGATAGCTGGGTAGACGACCACCTTGAAAAATGGCCCACCGGCTTCCGGTGGGCCATTTTTCTTTCTCCTGGCGTCCCCATGCGGGAAGTGGCCGGCCGCCGACCGCTTAGTCTGGACAATTCACGGCGGGGAAGAACGCCGGCGAGGAGGGCCCGGAGCGGCTGGCCGGGGTGGCCTCTCCACGGCAGGTACGCCGCCGGCAACGCCCGCGCAAGGCACCGATATGCCTGTCGGTTCACAGCGTTATCCAGCCGCGAGTGCGGCTTGACAGCGGGTGTATGCTGGCGGTATGCGTTTGCTGGGATGTGGCATGACACAGTGGAGAGGAGGGCAGAGACGCGCATAAAAGCCAGGGCTCCCGCCACAGGCGGCGGGGCTGGCGAAATCACCATGGTGAAAGGAAGATACAGATGGCTAACGACGTTCCTCCCAAAGATCTTGACATCCGCGTTACACAGCTTGAAGATGCAATCAAGAAGCTAACCGGCGGTGTCGGCCCTGAGAATATCCCCACCATTTGTACGGCCTGCCATCCAATCTGCCATCCAATCTGCCATCCGATTTGCCATCCAATCTGCCATCCCTGTTATCCCCCGTGCCATCCCTGTTATCCCCCGTGCCACCCCTGCTACCCATGCCACCCGTGTATTTGCCTACCGTGCCAGCCGATCTGCGGCCCCTGCATTCAAACGCCTGTCGCTTCGCCTGAATCGCCGAACGTAGCCGGTGAAGGGTAAACACATGCCGGATCGCAACGTAATGCAGCCGGCGCACGGATAACGCTACAGGCCGGCCCGCGGCCCTCGGATCAAGGGCCGCGGGCCATTGGCCTGGCCCTCGCTCATGTAATCCCCCTCTAGACTAGGATGCAGGAAGCATGGATCGCCTCCGGCTCAGTTCATCCGCAAGCGTTACCCCGACCGAGGTAGGGATACTCTTGCGCTCCGATCTCGGCACGTTCCAAATCGATGGATCCGATTTGCCGGTATTCATAGGCGACATACTGCCGCTCCTCGATGGGACACGGGACGAGGCCGGGGTAGCGGATGGCCTGGAGGGCTACTCGCGGCAGAGCGTTCTCGGGTTCCTCAACCTGATGACGCAGTATGGCTTGCTGGTGAGCGCTCCCCCGGTCCCGGAGACACCTTCGCGGGATCGCTGGCGTGGGCACGAAGAATTCCTTCGTAAGTGGGTCGAGAAACCGGACCTGGCCCTACAGCGGGTGCGTGATGCTCGTATCCTGATCGTTGGCTTAGAACCATGGGGCGTAGTGGCCGCGCTTGAACTGGCAGCGGTTGGTGTTGGTACCCTGTACTGTGCCGACGATGGCGCGGTGCGGCAGGACGATCTTCTCTCAGTACCCATGTGGGGTTCACAGCAACTCGGCCGTCCGCGTCGCGATTGCCTCAAAGATAGCCTTGCGCGGACAGCACCTTGGTGCTCGGTTACCACAAGCCCTATCCCCCTCGCGCCTGACCACGCATTCCTCTTGCCCGAGACACACTGGGACGTGATCATTGCCGCGGTTACGGCCGATGATTTGCTGGTCCTTGACAGCTTGGCACGCTACGCACACACGGCGAATGTCCTTTCGTTATTCGGCCATCTTGATGGACTGGATGCCGTTGTTGGACCCGTGGTCGTACCTGGTCAGACCGCATGCTGGAACTGCTGTCGACTGCGGCACCTTGCCAACTCCTCGTATCCCGAGGCGGCACATGCGCTGCAGGCATCGCTGCTTACCCAACGACCCACTTCCCGTAGTCACACCTATCCCGCACCTATGGCGTCCCTGCTCGGGCACCTTATGGCTTTGGAGACGTTCAAGCTTGTCTCACAGTACACCCCCTCGAAACTGGTGGGCCGATTGCTCGTCCAGGACCTGGTGACGCTGGAGACCACATTCCACACGGTGATCAGGATGCCCTGGTGCGATATCTGTGGTGGGGCGAGCCAGGGTGGCACGGTCCCGCCAGGTGGATCGACTCCCCGCGGCGCGATCGCTGGGGCCGGCGAGGACGCCGGATCAGCCCAGCTCCAGGATGCCGCGACCCCTGAGGAGGTACGCGCGCTGTTGGAGGGGTGGGTAGACGATCGCGTTGGTGTGATTCGGAATCTTAGCCTTGGCATGCCGGATGGGACCGATCTCGACCTGCCGGTGACCTGTTCGGCAATTCGAGGAACCTATACGGAAGGGGTCTATCAACCCGGTGCGCCGGAGATGGGCGGCGGAGGAAAGGGCCTTTCGACGATCGATGCGATGCTCGGGGCGGTAGGGGAGGCAATCGAGCGCTACTCCGCCGCTCGCTATCGGAAGAGCGACCTTTATCGAACATCGTATGCGAACGTGGAGGGTGAGGCCCTTGATCCACGGCGACTGTGCCTGTATGACGATGCGCAGTACGCCGACCCCCAGTTCCCCTTTGCGCGCTTCGATCCGCAACGAGCAATCGACTGGACACGGGGGCATTGGCTGGACACTGGAGAGCCAATCTGGCTCCCGGCACTGCCCACCTACATTGATTTCCAAGCAGATCCCACGGAGTATTTCTGTCAAGTGACCTCCAATGGGCTGGCAGCTGGGAGCAGTCTTGCCGATGCCTCGTTGCGTGCCGTCTTCGAGTTGGTCGAACGAGATGCCTTCATGCTTACCTGGCTCTGCCAAAGACCTGGACGGCGGTTGACCTTGGATGACAGCCTGGAAACCGCCGCACATGAGGTTGTCCGGCAGCTTAAGGAGCAGGGCGCCGATGTCGAGTTGTACCTCCTCGATACCGGCATATCCATTCCGACGGTAGTCTGCCTCGGTCTAGGAGACGGAAAGCGCTGGCCTGGCGCCACGGTGTCCCTGGCGGCACACCTAAATCCGCGCATAGCAACTCGGAAAGCCATTCTGGAACAAGGGCATGTTGGTCCTTTCATCCGTCACCACATGCTGCATGGGGAGCAACCCATTCCCAACAACCCCGAGGACGTGCACACACTCATGGATCACGCCCTCTACTACGTGCCTCCCGCAAGGATGAACGCCTTCGATGCCTTACGAGCCACGCATATGGTTCCCACCCCGCTTGCCGCTTTGGACGAGCCTGCCGGCGTCTCCCTTGAAGCGTGCGTCGAGCGGCTGGCCGCGGGCGGGATCCGGGTGGCCATCGCGGATGTAACCGCTCCTGACGTTGCCACCGGTCCGCTTCGCGTTGCCAGGGCGTTAGGAACAGACATGCAGCCTATCGACTTCGGCTACAAGTTTCGGCGACTGGCCAACCCCCGGATTCAGACGTTGCTTACTACTGGGCTCAACCCGTATCCGCATCCTTTAGCCTGAGAGGTATGAGGAAGTGTCCCAGCACAAGGATCCGGACGTTGCACGACTCTACCACATGCATTCGTCGCATCTACGCTGTCGGGTCAGCGACACTTCCGCGGACCTCGACCGGTATCCGCTGCGTTTCCGTACCTATATGGGATCCACGCGGGTGGACCTCCCTGGCCAGGATTTTGCCCTCCCGGGCTCCTTGGGCGAATTGCTCAAACAGCGCGTATCGATCCGAGAGTTTCTCCTTAAGCCACTGGCACTGGAGGTCGTGGGTCGGTTGCTCTACACCAGCTATGGGCTACGCGAAGCACAGGAAGGGGCAAGCCCGCGAAGCACCGATCGGCCCGTGCCGTCGGCTGGTGGCCTGTATCCACTGGAGCTCTATGTAGCCGCGCAAGCGGTGACGGGGCTGCCCGACGGGGTTTACCATTACGATGCCAGAGCCCACCAACTCGAATTGAGGCGGACGGGCCGCGTACACGAGGAGCTTGCCGGCATCGCTCTGGGGCAAACCATGCTGCACGATGCCAATCTCCTCATCGTAATTACCGCGATCTTTCAGCGCACCATGTGGAAGTATGGGCAGCGTGGCTATCGCTACATCTGGCTCGACGCCGGGCACCTGGGTCAGAACCTCTATCTTGCCGCCGCGGCACTGGGCCTTGGCCCAGTGGCGATCGGCGGTTTCTTCGATGACGATCTCAATCGCCTTCTTGAGCTTCCCGTGGATGAGGAGGAGGCGATGTACGTGATATGCGTCGGGCAACCAAGAGAACACCCAGATAGATCTAGCGATGATGGCGTCTAGATCTCGGGAATGATCCAGGCTAGCGGCCTGCGGCGGCCGTGCTGGGCCGGTTGAAGTTGGCGATTACCAGAGCGCCGGCCGCCAGAACTATCGCGAGGAGCGCGTGTTTGTGGTGTACCCCGGTCGGGTAAAACATGTGCCCGCTCCAGTATAAAGCAGCAATAATCACCAACAGCACCGCGGCGGCAATCGCCCCTAGAAAAATCGTCATCCTCTGATCCATGAGATCACGCCCCTTCCTCTCGTATCCTAATCCCACTGAAAGCCCTGCTGAGGATACCACGTTGTGCAGCTTAGCCGCGGATACTCACCACTATAAGCGAGAGAACGCCCACGACCCAGCAGTAGATCGCGAAAGGCCCAAGCTTGCCGGAGGTGAAGTAGCGCATCAGGAAGCGGACGCTCGCGTAGGCGCCAATGCCCGCCAACACGCAGCCCACCAGGGCATCACCCAGAAGCGGCCGCCCATCCGATCCGAATAAGGTAGGAAGCTCAAGCACGGCGGCGCCCGCGATCACCGGCGTGGCCAGGAGGAAGGCGAAACGGGCCGCCGCTTCGTGGCTAAAGCCGGACGCCAATCCGGCCACGATTGTGACCCCGGACCGGGATATGCCGGGAAAAAACGCCAACGCCTGCAAGGCCCCAATCACCAGCGCCTCGGTCCAGCCCAGCGCCTCGATGGGACGGGGGGCGCCGGCAAGCGGGACCGATTGGCTTCCGCCGCGCGCGGTCGCGAGTGCCGCAACGGCCCGGACGCGTAGGCGCTCACCAAAGTAGAGCAGGAAGCCGTTGACGATCAGGAAGGAGGCGGCCACCCGCGCGTCGCCAAGGGCATTGCGGACCGATTTCTCGAACAGTACCCCAAGAATGGCGGCCGGCGCCGTCCCCACGACCACTAACCAGCCAATTCGTTCTTGCGGCGTATTCCCCAATTGACCCCGACTGACGCTCCGGACCATCGGAGTGACGATTTCCACCCAGTCACGCCAGAAATAGACGAGGAGGGCGATCGCCGTACCAAGATGGAGCGCGACCACGAAGGCCAGGAACGAGGTGGCCGATTGATCGATGTTCCACTTAAGCAGCTTGGGGACGATCACCGTATGGCCTATGCTGCTGACTGGGAACAACTCCGCCACCCCTTGCAGAATAGCCAGCAAGGCTGCCTGGGCGTGGGTTAGCTTGTCGTAGTGGTGGGGAGAGTGCGCGGCGGCCGCGAGCAACCCGTGGGGCAGGGCACTGGTAGCGGCGGCAAGGGCTCCGGTGGCTGGGTGTGACACGGAATCGGCTGTCCTCTCATACTTATGCTGCTGGCGCCGCTTAGCACGGCGCGAACGATGGCTAGTCTACCGCGAATCGCGCTTTGTCGTGGGGTGAATCGGACTGATCGGTCGGATCGGACCGATACGACCGATCAGTCCGATTCATGCGCCCCGCCAACTACCGGCTTATTGGCCGGCGGTAGCGGTGGCGGGAGGGGCCGGGTTCCCGCCCGTGCCGCCGCTAGGGGTGGCCGTGCCCGCCGCGCCCGAGATAGAGGAGCCACTGCCGGCGCCGCCCACCGTAAAGCTCACGGTCCCCAGGACGTGTCCATTGATCGAGGTGGTGACCGAATAGGCGCCAGGGCCACGCGGGTACATTTCCGCGTAGGCCGTCACGTTGCCGGGGTACGGCGCCACCGCCGTATTGAGGTACGGAGAGGTCGTGCCATCCGGATACGTCCAGGTAAACAGGACGTTGGCCCCTTTGGCCTTATGGTGGACTTGGGCTACGGCGTACACGGTCGCGGTCTTGGCGGAAAAACTCGTGGTGATCCCGACCGGGACAAAATGAGGACCCACGTTTTTGGCGGTAACGAGATCGATGGTGGCGCCATTGGTGGGACCGAGGGTAGCGGTACCTCCCGGCGCCGTGGCCGTGGCGGCGGCGGTCGGGCTCAAGGCCGGGGTCGCCGTATCCAGGGGAGTGGCCGTGTTGGGCGCGACGGTCGCGGTAGCCAGGGGGACGGTATTGGTTGCGGCCGCTGAGCCGGGGGTAGCGGTATTCGCCTGGGCGTTGGTCGAGGTGGGAGCCGCGGTGGCGGCAGGGCTGGTATCGCTCGGAAGAGCCGTCGCGGGCGCGGCGGTCGCCGTGGCGCCCCCAGGCCCTACCACGGGGATGGACTGGGTGGCGACCGCGCTGGGCTGGGCGGAAGCGATGGGAATGGTATCCGTGGCCGTCGGACCGTTGGCTGAGTTCCCCCCGGTGAGGCTCCGTCCCACCAGAATAGCCCCGATCAGGAGGGCCGCCGTGGTGAGGAGGGCCACCAAGGCCCCGCCCGTGCCCCGGCGGGGCCGCTGGGGTGTGCTGGCCATGAGCAGCGGCGTATTCATGGGCGCCGTGACGTCGAGAGGCGTCGCCGCGGCGCGAGCGGCGGCCCGCTGGGCGGTAGGAGCCACCAGGGCCGTAACCAATTCGTAGCCGGAATGGTAGCGGTCGGTAGGATTCTTGGCGATCGCCTTGAGAACCACGGCCGCCACGGCTGGAGAGAGGTCTGGACGGAAGCCCCGCGGGGATAACGGCTCGTCATTCACCTGGGCCATGGCCACGGCGACCGGGTTCGGACCGGCGAACGGGAGGTGACGGGTCAACATCTCGTAGAGCACCATGCCGGCGGCATAGAGGTCCGACTCGGCGATGGCCGGCTGCCCACTGGCCTGCTCGGGCGAGAAGTAGGAGACAGACCCGAGAATCGTCCCCGTAGCGGTCATCCCCGCCCCAGCCAGGGCCCGCGCGATCCCGAAATCGCTCACCTTTACCTCGCGGCGGGCGGTGAGTAGAATATTCTCTGGTTTGATATCGCGGTGAATCACCCCGTGGTCATGGGCATAATCGAGCGCCGCCCCTAACTGGCGCATCAAGGGAATCACCGCGTCGATAGCCATCGGCGCCTCGCGGGCGATCACATCCTTCAGCGTCTCGCCCTCAACGAACTCCATCACCATGTAATGGAGGCCGTCTTCCTCGCCTACGTCATAGACCCCGACGATATTGGGGTGGGCCAGACCGGCGGCCATCCGCGCCTCCTGGCGGAAGCGGATGACGAATTCTTCCTGGCTGGTAAACTGTTCCCGCAGAACCTTGATCGCCACCAGCCGGTCGAGGCGAGTATCGGTAGCCCGATAGACACGGGCCATCCCACCGTCGGCGATCTGGGCCTCGACCCGATAGCGGCCGCCAAAAATTCGTTGGTTCGTAACTGTCTCCTTCGCGCCCCCACATGTTCCTCCCCATGATAGGGCTCAGGCGCGATAAAGGGATAGAGGATAGGGACAAACCCGCGATTATCTCTCGCGAACCCGGCAAAGATGTAGGAGCGTTGACAAGGGCAGCCCGATACGTTACATACTACACACCAGCGGCATTACGGCGGGCCATTATCATCACCTTTATCGCCGGATGTCGAATGGGGTTCACAAGACAGGAGAACCGTGGTCGTGAAGGCGCCAAGACGATGAGGGCGCGCACGCCGTTTGAAGGGGGGACACGCCGGGCAACCAAAATGAGGCGGATCGATAAGCGGTCCGTGCTTGCTCCTGAATCGGAAGGGCCGGATCGCAAACTGGCGGCGTTCTTGAACCCCGCGCTTTTACGCGGAATATCTGGAGGATGAGATAAAATGGCCAAACGCGCGTTTCAAGCCCTTGGCGGACTGGCGTTGGTATCCCTGGTCGCGGGAGGGGCAGGTCCTCGCCTTGCCCACGCGGCACACTCTCAGGCGAACGCCACGGTCGCCATTGGGGTCAGCATTCCCTTGCTTGAGTACCCAAACCTGCCGGAAGGCATCCAATACGGAGTACAGGTCGCGGTTGCCCAGGCGAACGCCGCGCACTTGGTGCCGGGCGTGACCTTCGTCACGAAGGTGCTGGATGACACGATCAACAACAAACACGACCCGGTGAAGGAAGCCTCCAACGCCCGTAAGTTCATTTCCGACCCCACCGTAATTGGCGAGGTTGGGCCGCTCAATAGTGGGGCCGCCGAAGGATCAATTGCCGTCTACAACAATGCGCAGATGGTGCAAATTAGTCCAGCCAATACGCTGCTGGATCTGACCCAACCCAAGTTCCGGGCCAAGTTCGAGCCGCGAACCGCCGCCAGCCATGGCCCGATCACCTATTTCCGTACCATCGCTCCCGACACCATTCAGGGTGGCGGCGACGCGCTGCTTGCCTACAATGTTCTGAAGGCGCGCAGCGTCTACGTGGTGGATAACCAGGGCTCCTATGGGGTGGGCCTGGCCAACGACTTTGAGTTCTCGGCCAAGGGGCTGGGCATGAAGGTGTGGGGCCACGCCGAGCTCGATCCCACGCAGCCCAAGATGGGCGCCGACGCGGTGGCCGCCAATATCGCCAGCCAGACCGGCGGCAAGGTCGATATGGTCTTCTTTGGCGGGGAGTTTGGGACGACCGGCGGCGCCACTTTCCTTGCCGACGCTCTCAAGGCTCATGGCCTGCATGAGATCTTCATGGGCGGCGATGGCATCTACGATCCCAACTTCATCTCGCAGAGCAGCAACGGCGGCGTGCTCACCGCGTATGCCTCCAAGGGCGGCCCCGACGTGGCGACCTCCAAGGGCGCGAACGCGTTCGTGGCCACTGAGAAAAAGATGTTCCACTTCAACTACTCCACCTACGATGTGTTTTCGTTCGACGCCGCGAATGCGCTCCTGAACGCCTACGCGGCGGCGGTGAAGGCAGGCCAGATCAAGGTGGGCCAGCCGCTGACTCAGAACAGCCGTGGTACGATTGCCCTGTGGGTGGGCAAATCGAACTTCAAGGGCATTACCGGGCAAATCTCCTTTGACAGCAATGGCGATATCAAGGCGCCGTTGTTCTCGGTATACAAGGTGGTGGGCACGGGAAGCAGCGCGCACTGGCAATTCGTCCAGTACGACCCGATTCCCAAGATTCACCTCTAAAGGCTATCTGGTTGGGAGGGGACGGGGCGGCTAAACCGCTCGGTCCCCTCCCCCAACAACCGGCCGCTGTGTTTTGATCGAGGGGAACGGTGCATCAGTTTCTAACCGCCCTGCCAAATACGTTGCTCAACGGCCTGGCTCAAGGGATGATGTATGCCTTGATTGCCCTCGGCTACACCCTCGTGTATGGGATCCTTGAACTGATCAATTTCGCGCATGGCGATGTCTTTATGCTTGGCGGCCTGTTCTCCTGGGCCGTATTGGTGCAATTCTTTGCCGGCCCGCTCGGGGCGAACTATGGCCTCCTTACCGGCGGCACACTGATTATCGCTGTCGTGGTGGCGTTCACGGTGGCGATGACCGCTTGCGGAGCGGTTGGCTTCGTGATTGAACGCCTCGCGTACCGTCCCCTCCGTAACGCGCCGCGCCTGGCTCCCTTGGTGACCGCGATCGGGGTCTCGTTCATCCTGGAAAACGGAGTGCTGGTCTGGCAGAACGCCAGTGGGAACGTGGCTATTTCCTTTCCCAACCTGATCGCCCCCACCTTTGACCTCTTTGGCCACTCGTGGGATTCCAAGCTGACCATGGTCTTCGTCAGTTCCACCCTCCTGATGCTGGGCTTGCTGTACCTCGTGCAGAGGACCAAGATCGGCAAGGCGATGCGCGCCACGGCCCAGGATCCCGAGGCGGCACGGATGATGGGTATCGATGTAAATCAGATTATCTCGGTCACATTCGTGATCGGCTCGGCCCTGGCCGGAGCCGCTGGGGTGATCTACTGCATTAATTTCAATTATGTCAATTTTGATATGGGCTTCCTGGCCGGCCTGAAGGCATTCACGGCGGCGGTGTTGGGGGGGATCGGCAACATTCGCGGCGCCATGCTGGGCGGCCTGATCGTGGGTGAAGTGGAAGCGGTCGTCAACTCCACCGGAAGCGCCGGCCTCCAATGGGCGGAATCAGCGGTATTCTTGGTCCTGATGGCGGTGTTGATCCTCCGCCCGACTGGCTTGTTGGGCGCCACGGTCGTGGAGAAGGCCTGACCATGGGAAAACGCGGTGGCGGCCTGCTTGCCGGCCTTCGACCGGGCCAGCGCCTGATCGTAGGCTGGCTGATCGTCCTCGTAGCCGCTATTCTCCTGCCTATTGCCCTGGCGCCCACTGGGCATCAGCAAGACCTCACCGACGACTTCGTACAGGCGGAAGTGTACGCCATGCTGGCTCTCGGTCTCAATGTCGTGGTCGGCTTCGCCGGCTTGCTGGATCTCGGCTACGCCGCGTTCTTCGCGATCGGCGCCTACATCTTCGGTCTCCTCAGTTCGGCCCAGTTTCAGCCGGCCAGGAGCTTCAGCAGCCCGATCATCAATTGGGGGCCGAGCGGCTTCCATGCCAATTTCTGGGTTTTTCTTCCTGGCTGTGCCCTGATTGCCGCCTTCTTTGGAGTGCTTCTGGGCGCCCCCACCCTGCGTCTCCGCGGCGATTACCTGGCGATCGTTACCCTGGGCTTTGGCGAGATCGTGCATAAGACGGTGCTGAATCTCGGCCCCAGCAACGCGCTTGGCTGGCCGGATATCACGGGCGGCGACAATAGCCTGTCCGGCATCTTCCAGCCGCAACTCGGCCCGCTGCAATTCTCTACCGATCAGGTGCCCTGGTATTATCTGGGCCTCGTGGTGCTGGCGGTGATTATCATCATCGCCTATAGCTTGCAGAACTCTCGGTTGGGCCGGGCCTGGATAGCAATGCGCGAGGATGAACTGGCCGCCAGTTGCATGGGGATCAATCTCACCCGAACCAAGCTGCTGGCCTTTTCCATGGGCGCCTTCTTTTCCGGCTTCGCCGGGGTTATCGAGGGCAGCCGGATCGGGGCCGTGGCGCCGCAGCAGTTCACCTTCACCGTGTCCATCTCCATTCTGGTCATGGTGGTGCTGGGGGGGATCGGCAGCGTGCCGGGGGTCGTGCTGGGCGCTTCGCTGATCGCCCTGATCCAATTCTATGTCCTGGATCAACTGAACACCTGGGCCCATGGGCATTTCAGCATTGGACCGATCAATTTGAGTTACCACGCGGTGGTGCCCGACTCCTTCGACGTGACTCAGGCCGAATATCTGATCTTCGGGATCATGTTGGTGCTCATGATGATCTTCCGTCCCGAGGGTCTTATTCCCAGCGGGCGCCGGCGCCGGGAACTGCACCCGGCGGATGAAGGGATTCGCGTGGAGGAGAACCAACAACTGTATGATTCGCGGGCGGAGGGCGCCTGATGGCGATCACCACGGGCAGGCCGGCGGGCGCGAGTGCCGAGCCGCGCCAAGGAGCGCTCCTGCAGACCACCGGCATGACCAAGCTATTCGGCGGCCTGGCGGCGGTGCAGGATATCGATTTCCACATCGATCCGGGGGAGATCGTAGGGGTGATCGGCCCGAATGGGGCCGGGAAGTCTACGTTCTTTAATCTGATTACCGGCCTCTACAAGCCGACCCGTGGGCGAATCCTGGTGGCCGGGAAGGATCTGACCGGGCGGCGCCCTGACGTGGTGCTGCGCGCCGGGGTGGCCCGGACCTTTCAGAACATTCGCCTCTTCCAGAACATGACCGTGCTGGAAAACGTCCTGGTCGGTTACCATAGCCGGCTCCGCTCCCGCCTGATCGGCGACGTCCTCAAGCTGCCCCGTACCCGCGCCGAGGAACGGGCGGCCCGCGGCCACGCGCTCGACATCCTGCGCTTTTTCGGCGATCGCCTCTACCCGTATCGAGACGATCTGGCGCGGAACCTGGCCTACGCCGACCGCCGCTTGCTGGAGATCGCCCGCGCCCTGGCCGCTCGGCCCAAGGTGTTGCTGCTCGACGAGCCGACCGTGGGGATGAACCCCTCCGAAACCGAGCACGCGATCCGCTTGATTGCCCGGATTCGCGATCAGGGGCTCACCATCGTGCTGATCGAGCACAAGCTCAATGTGGTGATGGGCATGTCGAACCGGGTGGTGGTCCTGGACTACGGACAGAAGATCGCCGAGGGATCGCCGCGCGAGGTGCAAGCCAACGAGCAGGTGATCGAAGCCTATCTGGGCCGGAAGGCCGCCGCTCAGGCCGCCGCGATGCTGGACCAGCGCGAGGCACGGGAGGGCATCGCCCCATGAGTATGCTGCAATTCAATGCCGTGCATACCCACTACGGGCCAATTCATGTGCTCAAAGGCGTCAATTACCGGGTAGAGCAGGGAGAAATCGTCTGCTTGCTCGGGGCCAACGGGGCCGGCAAGACGACCACCATGAAGACCATTCTCGGCCTGGTCCGCCCCAGTGGCGGCGGCGTCACCTTCAACGATCAACGGATCGACCGGATGACTCCGCGAGAGGTGGTACAGTCCGGCATTGCTCCCGTCCCCGAAGCCCGGCGGGTGTTCGCGCGGATGAATGTGATGGAAAATCTGGAAATGGGCGCCTATACACGGCACGATCACAAGGCGATCGCGGAGGATCTAGCGCGTGTATTCGATCTCTTTCCCCGACTCAAGGAGCGGCGGAAGCAGATGGCGGGCCTGATGAGCGGGGGTGAGCAGCAAATGCTGGCCATTGGGCGCGCCATGATGGCCCGTCCCAGTCTGCTGATCATGGATGAGCCTTCGATGGGTCTCTCGCCCATTTTCGTGGAGCGGGTCTTCGATACGGTCCTGGACATCAACAAGCAAGGGGTAACCATCTTCATGGTGGAACAAAACGCCAACATGGCCCTCACCATCGCCTCCCGCGGCTACGTCCTGCAAACCGGCGAGGTGGTGCTGGAGGATACGGCCGCCAACCTCTTGCAAAGCGAGTTGGTGCGGAAGACCTATCTGGGCGAGTCTATAGAAATCGCCTGAGCCCGTTCAGTGTACGGGCTCGCCGCCTAGCGGCGGCTTCCGCGGTCCCAGATGGGCGGTGTCGTTGAAGAGCGAGAGTACGCTGCCGCGCGCGTAGACATCGATGATGGTGAGCGAGGCATTGTCGCTCCGCAGCTTCCATTCCTCGCCGGGGTCGAGATTGAGATACTCGGCAATGATTGCCCGCAGCGTGCCGCCGTGGGAGGCAATCAGGATCGAGGAGTCCTGATGCTGATCGGCGATCTCGTCCAGCGCCCGTACCACCCGCGCGTGCAAGGCAATCCGGGTCTCGCCGCCTGATGGAGCCTCGTGTATCGGATCCTCGCTGAAGCGCCGCCACCCCTCCGGATCACGTTCGCGCACCTGGGCCCGGGTCAATCCCTCCCACTCCCCGTACGAGAGTTCGTTGAGGTCGGGCGTGGCGCGGAGCGGGCAAAAGTGCTCCTCCAGGAGAATCTCGGCCGAGACGCGCGCCCGCTCCAGCAGGCTGGTGTAGGCGACGGCGAACGGTTCGTCACGGAGCCGCTCACGCAGGGCGGCGATTTGCAACTTCCCCTTCTCGCTGAGCGGCACATCCATCTGTCCCTGATAGACTCCCAGATGGTTGGCTTCGGTGATCCCATGACGGACCAGAAATAAGCGATTCACGAGAGGAATGGTAGCGGGGCCGGAGCTACCCCGGCAACTAGACGTTTGATGCCGCGCCATATTTACACGCGGTGTTGCAACGCGAGCGCCTGTGCGATCGTGGGGTGACGCGGTTCGTGGCCGGCAATCGTGTAGCCGGCCACCGCCGTGCCAAGGCTGAGCGCGTCGGTAAGGGACCACTCGCGGATGAGCGCGTATAGGACGCCGGCATTGAAGGCATCGCCGGCCCCCACCGTATCCTGTACCACCGTGGACGTCGCCGGCACGCGGATCAGCTCTCCCTGACGGTAGCCAAGCGCGCCCTCGGGGCCCAGCTTGATCATGACCGTGTCCGGGCCGGCGGCGGAGAGTTGGCGGGCAGCCTCGACGGCGTCCTCCAGCCCGGTGAGGGCGCGTGCCTCCTCAAGATTGGGGAGGAAGATATCGGTGGCCCGGAGCATTGCCCATACCTCCTCGCGCCCTCCCGACTGCCAATCATCTGGATCCCAGCCCGTATCCAGCACCGTGATGACGCCCTCCGTCCGGGCTCGTTCGAGGAGCGCCAGGCCCCCCGTGGGCCGCATGGCGGGAAGGTTTCCGTAGCCACAGAAGAGCAGATACCGGGATTCGGCGACCTCCGCCCAGCGGGCGAACACGGTCTCGACGCCAAAGGCATCAAGATGGCCCAGATGGGTGACAAAGGCGCGGTCCCGATCCTCGTTGAGCAGGGCGACCGTGAGGCCGGTGGGGCGCAAGCCGTCCACCGTTACCAGATCCGTGGCAACCGCCCCCGCCCGCAAGTCCACCAGGATCCTGGCGCCGAGGTCATCATTTCCGACCGCGCCAATGAGACTTGGCACATCACCGAGCGCCGCCAGCGCGACCGCGGAGTTGAAGGCTTGGCCGGCCGAGCGCATCGAACGCTCGGATACGAGTAGCTCCTGCCCAAAGGCGGGGAAGCGCGCGAGCGGCCCCAGGACGAGATCCATGAGCAGATTGCCGACCACGGCGACTCTCGGCACGAGTGAAACCCCTCTCAGAGCAGATCAGCTCCTCCGGAAACACATACCGCCTGTCCGGTGATGTACGATGCCAGGGGAGAGGTGAGGAATAGTATTGTTGATGCCACATCCCGCGGGCTCTCAAGCCGCCCAAGAGGGGTGAGCCGCACGTATTCAGCCCGCACCTCTTCCTCCGACATACCTCTCAGTTCGGCTTCCCACCCTATTTCTCGTTCCTGCATCGGCGTGGTTACATAGCCGGGACACACGGCATTGACCGTAATGCCGCTGGGAGCAAGCTCAATCGCCAGACTCTTTGTATAGCCGATCACGGCCCATTTTGAAGCCGCATAATGGGCAAGCAAGGGAACCCCCCGCATCCCGGCGACTGACGCGGTATTGATGATCCTACCATCGTGTTGACTGATCATCTGGGGGAGCGTAGCTCTCGTACAGAGGAACACGCCTTTCACGTTGACGTCGAAGTTGTGATCCCATTCCTGTTCGGTGATTGCCCATGCATGCTGCATGGTCGACACGCCGGCATTATTCACCAGGACGTCGATCCGGCCATGCGCGGCGACCACGGTCGCGACCGCCTGCTCTATTTCGGCGGTTTGGGTCACATCACACCGGAGCGCGCTGGCCTTATGACCCAACTGACGGACGGAGGCGGCAGTACGCTCGGCCGCCTCCCCATCACGGTCAAACGCATAGACCGTAGCCCCGGCCTGCCCGAGCGCTTCCGCCACGGCGCCGCCGATGCCGCCGCCGGCGCCCGTGATAATCGCTACCTGGCCGGACAGGAATGGTCCGGTGAAGAAGTCTGATCGCATATTCACTTGAGGTAGCCGGC
>JANWHO010000341.1 GCA_025450375.1 Chloroflexota bacterium | reverse complement strand
TGGTCGATCACCCCGACGATCTCCGCCTCCTCAATGCCCGCGACCGATTGGCTCCGCTCGTTGTGATCCACTAATACCAGGCGGCGTCGGGAAGGGCGGAGGAGATTCGACCGGCTGATCAGCCCAACGACATGGTCGCTGTCATCAATCACCACCAGCGATCGCGCCTGGCCCCCACGCAACACATCTTGCACCTCGTCAATCAAGTCGTCGGGCCGGCAGGTCGCCGGATCCGGGCGCATAATGTGGCGGACGGCCATACTCAAATGAATCAGCCGCACCGTGGTGTGCGTATGGTGGGGCACGGAGACCAAGGTCACTTGCCGCTGCCGGGCCAACTCGATGATCCTCGCGCTTACCGGGAGGCCGCCAGTGATCAGAAGCGCCCCCACCCCCACCTCGATCGCCGCCTCCTGCGCGTCCTCCCGATCCCCCATCACCAACAATACGCCGGGTTTGATGCGCTGGAGCATCGACTCCACTCGCATGGCGCCCACCATCACCTCGTCGTTCATAGGGCGCTCCGAGGCCACCAGAACGGTGGCTCGGAGGGCACGGACCAGATTTGGAAGGTCAAGCGGCACATGATCCAGGTGATCGGTTTCCAGACCACGGATAAACGCCTTGGCGAAGTCTTCCACCCCCGTGACACCCTTGAGTCGGCCTGCATCATCCACTACGGGCAGCGTACGGACGCCGTGGCGCTGCAAGGTCAGGCCAACCTCATGCAAGCTGACATCGAGCCGCACGCAGGTCGGATTCGCGGTCATCATGTCGGACACTCTAGGGCGCACGTCCGTGACCAGGAGCGGGGCCGGCAGCCCGAACCGGTCAAGAACAAACGCGGTTTCTCGACGGATTGGACCTTGTCGGGCTGCTCTGGCTTCCCCCTGCCCCTGGGATTGGAGCAACGAGGCATAGCCGATTGCGGCGCATATTGAATCAGTGTCCGGATTTTTATGGCCCAGGACGTAAAGCAAGGGAAGCAATGCCTCAGATTTCCTGATCACCAGTCCCCTTTAGCTTGCGTCGCCGATGATACGCTACCACGGAATAGACGAGGAGCGCGAACAACGCGGCGGTAACCAAGCGCCCCAGCCATCTGAACGCAAAGTTCATTCCTTGCAGAACATGGTAGCCGAGGTTGTCCTGCCAAAGCTGGCTGGCCGGCGCCACTTGCACCATGACGCTGTCGAACAATAGCCACCGCGCGCGCGAGGCGGCATAGGCATAGACCTGGATCAGGTAGTTCCCGGTTCGCGTCCACCGATGGGTAACCGACATGCCACGCACCGTATGCCCATCCCCCAACCGCCAGCGGAATGGGGTGGTGAGCATAGGCGCTGGGAGACTCCGCAGCAAATCGGCCCGGGCCTCCCCGAGGGTGATCGGCGCACCGGTCGCGTAGACTTGGGCAAAGCGAAAAGGGGCCCATGGTTTGCCGGGGCTTGGCTGACTGGTGGACACTATCGCCGGTTCCCCATTGGCGCTTACCGAGGCCACGTTATCCAAGGTGCAGGCCCGAGTGAGGGTTGGAGTGAGCATGAGCGAGAACACCAGGAAGGAGAACAGGATAATGATTATCTTCCGCATGTATGTGTCCCTCGCGACGGGGCGCCGCTGATTAGAAGCCAGGCAGCCACGCCAACCACTGCCGGTGGGAGGTCGGAGCGAGTGCTTGAATGCTTTGGGCAAGCGGGTCCGGGGTAAACGGCACCATATCGGCCACTCGTACGAACTGATCCGGCCCCACCACGTAGAGGGCGGCGGTGTGCAGAATGTCCTTTGGGGTGGGTTTGACCCAGATCCCATAGTCACTCCACACCTTGGCCAGTTGCTGGGGGGTGCCGAACAGCCAGTGCCAATCACCGGTCCAACCCGACTTCATGGCGAACGCCGCCGCGCTGGCCGGTGAGTCCGTATACGGGGCCACGCTGACCACCAACAAGGTCAAGGGAACCGATGGGCCGAGCTTTCGCTGCACGTAGGCCAATTCTTTCCCGATCACCGGGCAATCCTGTGTACAATGAGCATCTAGAAAGGTCATGACCACTACCCGGCCATGAAAGGATTGTGGACCAATGCGGCGCCCCGCCTGATCCTGCAGGAGAAAGCTGGGAGCCACTTTACTCCGATCAGGGATTACGACCTGGCCACTTAAGGGTACGCTGGTCTGAGCAAAGGCATGAAGGGCTAACCCAGCCAGCAGCACGAGGCACACCACGGCGCCGAGCACCAGTTGCAGTTTGAATAGGGAGCGATGTGGCATACGTTCCATCGGTGCGTTCCTCCGCGACTTGAAGGGTACCTCCTATGAGCGTGGCCATGCAACTAGGTATTTCCTTTTCAATCCCCCGGTTTGGCTATTCCTCCGTCACTGGGTTCCGACTACGATGCGGTTGAAGCTGCCGATACCTCTCCGCCTCTCCGATTGGCCAATGGCCCGACGCCGGGGGCGGGGAGCGGACCGCGCGACACCGTCTTCAGTAAGAGAGCACGAAGAGAGAAGGCCATGGAACAGCTAGAGAGCGCGGACAGCTATCTCTCGATGGCTCGGGCGGAAGCGATCAGCCGTATACCAGCCACGGTGCTGACCGCGCACGCGGAGGTTGGGCGGCTGCGAGCGCTGTTTCAGGACGATACCTGGCACACGACGCGTCGTTGGCTGCACCACTATTTGCTGAACGACCTCGGCGATCACCGATCGCTACCCTTGCCGAAGGGCTATGTGTCCCCGGAGGGTGAGCCGCAACGAAAGTTGCGCTTCCATGAGGTGTCGGGGTTCCCCGCGAAGTAACGGGGACGGCCGATCCTCACCGGGCCCGTATCCTCGCGACCAAAGTCGCCTCGTCCCCGCCAGCCGACCGAAGTCGACCGTAGGCGCCCGGCAATGCAACAGTGACTGGGCGCTCACGCCGGCCCCTGTACAACAAAAAAGGGACCGCGGCGCGGCCCCTGTGGTGGGCGATCGGGGACTCGAACCCAGGACCTCACGGATGTGAACCGTGCGCTCTAACCAACTGAGCTAATCGCCCTTCCGGTGCATTGTAGGATAGCATACGACCTTGCGCCGCGCAAGCGTGAAGTACGCTACCCTATGGTCAAGGAAACGTTCACTCCTCGCGCCGATCGTGTCCGCGCGTGGCACACTACGCCAGGAAAAAGGGAAAGGGCAGCACGATGGTAACAGTTGCCGAGCGGGTCCAATCCGCGCCCGCCCATGGGTCCGCGAATCCAGGAATCCCCCTTGACCGAGCGTGGGTAGAGGCCGCGCGGGTGAATCGGAGCGCGGTCGAGCGGCGAGCCGCGACCTTGTCGACTCGGAGGACGGTGAAAAAGGAATGGCAGGCGGCCTGGCTCCTCCGCGCGGTTACTCTGATCGATCTCACCACCCTCGCGGGAGACGACACGCCGGGGAATGTTCTGCGTCTGTGCGCGAAGGCCCGCCGTCCGGTCCAGGCGGAAACGTTGGAGGCCCTGGGCGTGGGCTCGTTACCCCTACGAGTCGGCGCCGTCTGCGTCTACCACAATCTGGTGCGCACGGCCGTGGAGGCGCTCGGGGGGGGCGGGATTCCCGTCGCGGCGGTGTCCACCGGTTTCCCGGCCGGGCAGACTCCCCTGGCCCAAAAACTGGATGAGATCGCGGCTTCGATCCACGATGGGGCGGCGGAAATCGATATCGTGGTCTCCAGGGCGCACATTCTGACTGGGAACTGGCAAGCCCTGTACGATGAGGTGCGCGCGTTCCGGGCTGCTTGCGGCGCCGCCCACATGAAGACGATCCTGGCGACCGGCGATCTGGCGACCCTCCGTCAAGTCTCGCAGGCCAGTCTGGTGTGCATGATGGCGGGCGCTGATTTCATCAAGACATCGACCGGGAAGGAGGCGGTGAATGCCACCCTCCCGGTGGGCCTGGTGATGGTCCGCGCGATCCGGGCCTACGAGCAGGCCACGGGCTATGCGGTGGGCTTCAAACCAGCTGGTGGGATCAGGAGCGCCAAGAACGCGCTGGATTGGTTGATCTTGATGAAGGAGGAGTTGGGCGACAACTGGTTGGCTCCGAACTTGTTCCGGCTTGGCGCGAGCGGCTTACTGACCGACATTGAACGGCAACTCTCGTTCTATGTAACCAATCGCTACGCCGCCGCGTATCGCCTCCCCGCGCCGTGAAGCCGGTCGGACGCCGCCTGGCCCGTGCTTTCGCCACGGGCATTCTGCTGGGCACAGTGGTCGCGCCGGGCTCCTCGGCGGTGGCGGCGGGCCCGGTCTCCGTTAACCTCGCGGCATTGGTGGATCCGCTGTTGGGAACCGGCAGCGGCCAGCCGTCCTACGGGATCGGCAACGAGGGTGGCCATGTCTTTCCCGGCGCCGCCTTTCCCGAGGGTATGGTGCAGTGGAGTCCGGACACCACCAGCGCCGCCGGCGGCTACCGGTACGAGCAGACGGTCATTCACGGCTTTAGCCTGACCCATTTCAGCGGCCGAGGCTGCAGCAGCTACCAGGACATTCCCTTCCTTCCGATCGTTGGTTCAGCGCCCAGAATCCCGTTAAGCGTACTCCAGGGCGGGATGAGCTTTAGCCACGTGAACGAGCAGGCATCGCCTGGTTTCTATGCCGTTCGGCTGGATAATGGGGTCTCGGTGTCGCTTACCGTGACCGCTCGCACGGGCATGGGTATCTTCGCCTTTCCCGGCACGGCGGGAGGGAGCCTGCTGGTGGACGCCGGCGGCAGCGCCAATGGTGACGCTGCCAATGGTACCGGCGTTCAAGTAGTTGGGACGGATCAGATTACCGGCTCGGCGGCCAGTGGCCATTTTTGCGGGAATAACCAGTACCGCGTTTTTTTCGCGGCCCGCTTCAACCAGCCTTTCGCCGCGTTCGGCGTCTGGAACGGCGGTGCCCTGCAAGGAGGAGCGCGGGGAGCGGCCGGCGCTCGAAGCGGGGCCTACCTCCACTTCGCCCAGCCTCCCGGCGGGGTGGTGCTGGCCAAGGTGGGTCTCTCATTCGTCAGCGTGGCCAACGCGCTGCAGAACCTCACCACGGAGAATCCTGGCTGGGCCTTCGCCCAGGTCCGTGCCGCGGCAACCGCCGCCTGGAATGGGTCGCTTGGGCGGATTGCGGTGACTGGCGGCAGCACCGCCGAGCGTTCCATGTTCTATACCGCGCTCTACCACACCGAGTTGCACCCCAATGTCTTCAGCGATGTCAACGGGCAATATCTGGGATTCGATGGGCGCGTCCATCAGGCGGTCGGTTACACCCAATACGAAAACTTTGCCGGATGGGATACCTATCGATCGTTGATCCCCCTACGGGCTCTGGTGGCACCGCGGGCAATGGGCGATATGGTGCAATCCCTTTTAGCGGACGCGGCACAAGGGGGCGGTGGTTTGCCTCGGTGGCAGGTCGCCAATGACAACTCGGGTGGGATGATCGGCGACTCCCAGGACGTGACCATCGCCACCGCCTATGCCTTTGGGGCGCGGGGCTTCGACGCCGCCACGGCCCTCCGCGTGATCGAGCGTGGCGCTTCGGTTCCCGGCGTCCGCTCCAGCCGGAACCTGGTCCGCGAGGGTCTATTCGGCTACCTACAGCATGGCTACGTCGATCAGTCAACGCCGGGCGGCTCGGCGGCCATCACCCTTGAATACGCAACCGATGACTTCGCGATCTCGCGCCTGGCCGCCGCTCTCGGCGACTTGGCGGCCGCTTCGGTCTATCTCCAGCGCTCGAATAACTGGCGGCGGCTCTTCAACTCCCGAATCGGCTACATTGTCCCTCGCGAGTCCGCGGGCAACTTTCTCTCCTTCAATCCACGGAGTGATATCGGGTTCCGCGAGGGAGACAGCGCCCAATATACCTGGATGGTGCCATTCGACTTGCATGGTCTGTTCTCGGCCATGGGCGGCGATGCGACGGTCATTCAGCGCCTAGATCGGTACTTTCAGAAGCTGAACGCGGGCCCAAACAGTATCCACGAGTTTATGGGCAACGAGCCGGATCTGGAGGTGCCCTGGGAGTACGATTTCGCGGGTGCGCCCTACCGTACCCAGGCAATAACCCGGCGGATCGCAACCTCTGTTTTCAGGGTCGGGCCGAACGGGCTGCCGGGAAACGACGATAGCGGGGCCCTGTCGGCATGGCTCGTATGGGCGGACCTTGGCCTCTATCCAGAGATCCCTGGAGTAGCCGGATTCGCGGTGGGAAGCCCGCTGTTCCCCCAGGTAGTATTGCACCTGCCGGGCGGCGACATACGGATTGTGGGACGTGGCGCGGGCGCCGGCTCTCACTTCGTCCAAAGCCTGCGCTTGAACGGCGTGCCGGTGAAGTCGCCGTGGCTGGCCTACTCGGCGCTGGAAGGAGGAGGAACCCTCACCTATTCCCTGGGCCCGCGCCCTGATCCCGCCTGGGGCGCCTCGCCCACCGCCGCGCCGCCGTCGTACGGTGCATGAAGGACGCCAATCCTGAGTGGCAGGGCCTCAGCCGGAGGTTCTCGGCGGCGCCTACTTCAGTAACTGATTGAACGCATCGTGGAAGCCCCGCGCGGTCATTTCGCCGATCACGACTTTGCGGATGATCCCCTGGCGGTCGATAAACAGGCTGGTGGGAACGCCGATCACATGGAACTTCCCGAAAACCACGGCGCCGTTGGGGTCGAGGAGAATGGTGGTGTAGGGCTCCCGATGACTCTTCAGGTAGGCTCGTACCATGCCTGGGGTCTCCAGGTACGCATCGACGCCCAGCGCAATGCCGCCCTGATGTAAGAACGGGGCACTGGCTTGCAGCAAGCCGAGACGCTCATGGGCGCAACTGGTGCAGTTCACGGCCCAGAACTGGAGAAAGAGCGGTTGGCCGCGGAACTGACCGGGACCGGACTGCCTCCCGTCGAGAGCCGGCAAGCTAAAGCTCGGCACTGCCTGGCCCACCACCGGGCCGGCGGACTGCTGCTCGCTTGGGCTAGCGGGGCGAATGAGCAAGAATATGATCGTGGACACCACGATGAGAAAGCAGAGCGGCCAGATGAAAAGCCGGCGGCGGGCGCGGCGCGCCGCTAAGCGCCGAGGAGACAGACTGGTAGTACTCATTCCTGGCAATTGCATTCAAAGCCGGGGCGGACATAGAGGCGGTGAATCAGAGGCCAGAGGGTGGTGTCGTCCAGCGAACTCCAGACCTCCGCGGGGATGGTTCGAGCAGCTAACTCCAGCCTCAGGACCGGCACCTCGACCGCCCGCCCGGCCCGATCGTGGTTCCCGAAGGTGCCCGTGATCCGCACATCGCTGAGAGGAAGGTGACTGGTATAGAGGCTACGAAGCAGGAGGAAGGTCTCCACCTGGGCGCCAGCGCTGACCGAGCCCATGGTAAGGTCGCCATTCACGGCCCAGGTGAGGGTGAGAACGCGCTTCCCGCGGTGAGCGGGATCGGCGGCCAGGGAGTCGATATGAAAGCGGTTGACCCCGCGATCACTCGGTCCCAGGGCCTGGTTGACCACGGTTGCCACCTGATGGTATGGAGTGCCCGGATTTCCCGGAATGCCGGCGGGCGCCGAGGAACGAACCGGGGAGGAGTTGGCGCCGCCGTGAAAGAACACGACTTGCTCGACGAGGAGACCAAGGCCAAGGACAAGCGGGAGGAGAATCTTGGGGCGGATCCGAGTCCGCCGAGTGAGTAGCGTGGCCATGGTTCCCTTATCGTACATCGGACTTGCCTGGCAATCGTACCAGCTCCGCGGACTTGCGCCCAAGAACGGGGAGGGCCGGCGCGCCGCCGACCCTCCGCGGATACGTCACCCGCGTCTGCCTTATCGGCTACTCGGCTGAATTCTGGGGCGGGCTGGGGTAGCCCTGGGGATCCGGGAAGTACGTATTGCTTTGCGGCACCATATACTTTTGCACCGGCGCGTGAGACGCTTGCTGCTGTTTGACCCAGGTCTGGAAGTCCTTCGGGCTCAAAACGGACATTGGTCCGCGCATATGGCCGTGCCAGATCCCGCACAATTCATCGCAGACAATCCACTCCGAGCCCACTTTCTTGGCGAGCAAATACGCCGTGGTCGTGGTTCCGGGTACGGCGTCTTGCTTCACATCCTCGTTATAGATCCAAAAATCATGAACCACGTCAAGGGAAGTAATGTTGAACTGAACTGGAGTATTCACCGGCACGGCTAGGTCATAGGTCTCGAAGCCGCCGTAGCTGGGATAGCGGTAGGTGAAATGCCATTGCTGGGCGATGACCTGCACCACCAGGGGATGCGGCCCGGCCGCCTCGGTGATCTCGTTCAGGGTAAAGGTGCCCCACGCCGCGAGGAACACGACCGTGCTGAAGGTGATCCCACACCAAATAAGTAGCGCCGCTACATTGGTTTTGGCCGGTTCGGTTCGCGTAACAAGCTCAGGCTCATCGGTCTCCCGGAACGCGAGCACCGCGTAGACCATATAGACGCAGATGAACACGAAAATGGGAGCTCCGGTGAGGAAGAAAAGCTTCATGGTGGTATGTTCGCCACCGCCCGCCTCCGACAAGGTAGGCCCGGGGGTGGGGATCGCGAATACCAGGAGAACCTCGGCGATCACGCTGGCAATCAGCCAGTAGATGAAAATCCGTACGGCGTGCGCGGTATTACTCACTATGGCTATCCTCCCCAAAGGGAGCTCGCGAATGGGAAGGTGAAACTCCGCCCCGTCCGCGCGCTCTCCGCCTCACCCACTCTAAACGACTTGAATGCGTCCGTCCATGTACCCGTAGGTCTGCATGGGACCACCGTTGCCATACGCGCCCCATCCACAGGGATCGAAGCACTGCCAATGATAGATGGCCTTCTTGTCACCGCTATAGAAAGTGAAGCGGATCGTCTGGTAGGAGTTCGGGGCCGCGGAAGCGGGCACGCCCGCCAGGGGAACGTTTATGCCCAGGTCCGGTACGCTGAAAGTGTGCGAGGGAAGGTCGCCGCTGATCGCCTTGAAGGGCTTCCCATTGAGATAGGCCACGTTGCCCTGCGTGCCCTGGACCAGCCCGAAGAACTCGTTGCGGAGAGTGGTCGAGGAGTCATACTGGTGAACGGTCACGGTGACCCAGGAGGACACCGGGACGACGAACTGGGTGGCGGACTGACTCGCGTTGAGGTCGAAGGTTTGGTACTGCACCCAGTCCGGGTGCGGACCGGCGCCGGCATTGGGTACGACATCAATATTGAGACTCGCGGTATGGGCTCCGGTGGATGCCGCGTGTACCGTGCTGGTGGGGACTTGGGCCAGATCGATGATGTAGGCGACCGTCAAGGCCAGGACCACGATCGTAGTGCCAAAGATTGCCAGAATCGGCTTCATACCTGTGCATACCCTCCCTATTTCGCGCCCAACAGCGCGCCGGAATCGGCGGCCGCATCGAGAACCGCGGCGTGGACCTCGGATCGCGGCAACGGACCTGTCCCTCGTGAAATCGGCTTGAGATCGGCGCGCGACGTCACTCCGTTTGGCAGCGTTTGCTCCTTCAGCCACTTGAAGAGGAAAATCGAGAACGCGGTGCCATACAAGAACATGCCGGGCACCCACATAATGCCCCCGGCAATTTGCTGATCAGACAGGGCGGTGATGTTTCCCGGCCGCGAGGTAAGCTGCGCGTACGCGTAGATTGGCGAGGTTGCCAGGGCCAGGACAACTGAAAGGAGATGATTTTCCGCTGCCGACACCACGACGTACACGCAACGCGCCCCGTACCCCATCCGACAGCGGAACTGCGTCTGATCAATGACCTGGGACCACAGCAGGATGCTCACGCCCAGGAACATCGCGTGCTCCAGATCGTGGACCGCCGCGTTCCGCAAGGTAAGGTTATACAGGCTGGGTGAGTGCCAGGCATACAGGGTCACGGCGAACGAGACCGACGCCCGCACCGGCTGGCTGAGCCAGGTGATCGCGGCGGCAATTGCTTGCACGGGCGGCCAATGAGTAACCCGCGCCAGAGCTTTCCGACGAAAGGCCAGCGGAAGGCCGCGGAGCAGGGGGAGCGCCGGATCGCCGAGCAAGGACAGCGGGGCCACCAGCATGATCAGGACCAAATGTTGGATCATGTGGGCCCACATCAAGGAGGCCGACAGATAATCCAGGGGAGACTCAAGCGCGAGCACGACCAGGACCAGCGACGTATAGAACATGGCGCTCTTCCAGCGGCGCGGACCCATGCGGTGGCCAGGGGGCAGGAGCTGCTGGGTGGCCTGATTCCCAATATGGTACAGCACGGCCGCCAGCGTCACGCCGATCACGACCAGGGGATCGAACGACCATCTGGTAATGACATTGCCAAAGGTGAGCGTAATCATGCTTGTTAAACCTTTGTCGGCGCCTGGCTATTCAAGATGAAGGAACGGCAGGATATACAGCAGAACGTAGGAGACTATGCCGATCGCGATCAACCAGCCCCAATATTCGCCGAAGGCGTCGATCACCGCCATGTTCTCGCGGGAATACAGACCCTTGATACTGCGGTAGGTCAGGCCGACCATGAACACGAGTGAGGCCAGCAGCACCGTTCCAAGCACGCGGGTAAGACCGAAGAACACACTGGCATACCCGCCGGCCTCGGTATCGAATGGGGTGTGGATGAGCGATGCCGCAAGGCAGGCCGTGGCCGCCAAACCGAGGAGAAGGGCCAAGGAGCAATAGGCGGTGAATTTATCGGGAGCGCCGCGCCGCATCTCAATCTGCCCCCAAAAGTAGATCAACCCGCTCAGGAGGAGGAAGGCGGCCATTCCAATGCCCAGGATCGCGGCTGGATGCGTGATCCCCGCCGGCAACCATTGGTTATGGCGGTCGTAGAGCTGTAGGAGGGTGAAGGCGAAGAAGTACGAGGCGAAGAACGTGGTCCCGGCCGCCGCCAACATGCGGGCAAGCCAGATCGTGAGGGTGCTGTTCACCCGCTTCTCCGTCGCCGCGACGGTCGCGAGATCCGGTCCAAGGCCCTGCTGGCTGGGATTGAGGATCGCCACTGGGGGGGCGTCCTTGATCCCATATTCGTATGGGGCGGAAACGATCAGCGGCACCTCGGCGAAATTGTCCACGGGGATGGGGGTAGGTAACTGCCACTCAAGCCCGCGGGACTCCCAGGGATTTGGCGGAGAAACCTTGCCCCATCCCCAAGAGTACACCAGGTTGAAGAGGAAGACCACGATCGATGCCCCCAGAACAAAGGCGAAGATGGTGGCGATCACGTTCGCGGTATGCAACTCCGGGAGATAGGTCACCACGCGGCGCGGCATCCCCATGAACCCGACAATCATCAAGGTGATGAAGGTTCCGTTGAATCCGATCCAGCTCCACCAGAAGTGGATCTTGCCCAGGCGCTCGTTCATCAGCCGGCCAGTGAACTTGGGGAACCAATAATAGGTGCCGCCAAAGAGCGCGAACACCGTGGCGCCCATCAGGACAAAGTGGAAGTGAGCCTGCACCGCGTAGCTACCGTGCAGCTGTACATCGGTCGGCACGTCCGAGAGGAAGACTCCGCTAAAGCCCCCCATGAGGAAGTTAAAGAAGAACGCGAGAGCAAACAACATGGGAGTGGTGAAGCGAATCCGCCCCTTATACAGGGTACCCACCATGTTGAAGAACACGATACTGGTCGGGAAGGAAATCATCTCGGTCGAGAACATGAAGAACGGACGCAATCCCGGATCGATGCCGCTCATAAAGAGATGGTGCTGCCAGACGAACCAACTCATCAAGCCGATGCCGAACATCCCGATCACGGCGGCGTTGTAGCTGAAGAGCGGCTTTCGCGCGAAGACTGGCAAACACTCCAGGACCACGCCGAAGGCCGGGACGGCGAAGATATAGACCTCAGGATGTCCGAAGGTCCAGAAGAGATTCTCGTACAGATACGCGCTCCCCCCAACCGCCGCGATAAAGAATCCGGTGTTGAAGGTCCGATCAAAGAACACCATGGACTGCGTGGCGACGATCACCGGAGCGGCCAACCAGGCCAGGATGGCGGCAACGATGATCGACCACACCAGAAGCGGGATGCGCGTGGGAACCATGCCGGGGGCTCGGAGAAAGAGGACGGTGGCCAGGATGTTGATGGAGGAAACTACCAACCCTGCGCCCACCAGGATGAACGCCACGATATAGCTGTCCTGTCCCAGGTGCGCCTCGTCCGCGAGCGGCGCGTACCCGGTCCATCCGGTGGGGAAGCCGCCAAAGGCCAGGGTACTAACCAAATAGACAAAGGCGAGCAGGAGCAACCACATCGAAAGCGCTTCCAGCCAGGGATAGGCCATGCGCCTGGCCCCGATCATAATTGGGATGAAGTAGTTTCCGAGGGGGCCGATGATCGCGCTGGTGCCCATGAAGACCATGGTCCCTGAGTGCAAGCCGATCAGAGTCAGGTAGGTATCCGGAGCGAAGAAGGTGGCGTCCGGGTTGATGAGTTCCAGACGGATGAGCATCGCGCTCAGGCCGCCAAAGCAGAACATGGCGAGTACCAGGGCCAGATACTGGATCCCAATCACCTTGTGATCCAGGGTAAGGCGGAAGTAGCGGGCAATTCCCTGGTTATCTCCGTAGGTGTAGGCAGCCTGGCGCGCGGATGGGGCAGGCAGACCAAGACCCCAACGGATGGCGGGATTGAAGAAACCCAGACCAAGCAAATAGCCAAAACCGCCAACCGCGTAGGCGATGAAGAGCGGCGCGTTATCGTCCGGGGCGAACCCGGCGGCGATCCCCAAGCGTAAGCCGATAAAGAACCCCAGCACGCAGCCAATCGCCCCCGTAAGGATGTTGAGTCGGAACTGCCGAGGCTGCCGGGCCACCGTGGACGCGGAAAGTGTTGCCATACCTACCCCAACCTCGCACTAACCACTACCGGCGCCAACCTCACCCTGGCGCCTCTTTGCTCTACATCGAAGGGATGTGATCCGAGTGCCGTGCCGATGCCGATCCGGGAACAGGGGTGGGCAAGCGACGGAGAACCAATGGGAGGTTCCACCTACCTGCCGTCGGCAGCAGTATATACCTATCGCTAGCCGGTATGCCAGTCAATTACGGGTCAAATCATCCACGATGTGATATTTTCGCAACCAGGTCAAGGGTTCTCCAAGCTGGCGTGGCGACGATGGGCGTACCGAAGAATCGTGGCGGGCCGCCCCTCCTGGGAGCGCGAGCATCCTTGCTCGCCCCGTTTGCCGCGGATACGGGGCGAGCCGGGTACCCGCTTGCGGGTGTCTCGCGCTCCCAGGCGGTGTCTCCCAGTGCCAGTAGTCTGTATACTCGCCAAGGCATGCTCGAAGCGTGGTTCCGTAGCGGAAGAGAGGATCTCCATGTCGGGGGCGCTGGACCGGCTGTTTGACCGGTATTGGCAGATGCGTTTGCGCGAGGATCCTTTGGCGGCCAGCGTCTACTTTGGCGACCACCGCTACGATGGCCTCTTGCCCGAGGTCGGCACGGAGGAGTACGCGCGGCAGCGCGCCACGCGTCTGA
>JANWHO010000340.1 GCA_025450375.1 Chloroflexota bacterium | reverse complement strand
GGCTGGGGCAGGAAAGTGTCCATGGACCGTCGGCTGGTGATGATGTACCAGTTTGCCTGGCTGAGCGTTGCGGCCATGTTACCAACCTTGGCCAGGGTGTCGTCGTCATAGGTGCCGAGCGAGGGTTCCATGGTGTACATGGGCTGTGGGGTCTTGCACTGATTGCCGCCGACCGGCAGCGTCTCGTCGATGCCGTCCTGCACGATGCGCGCCCCTTGTGGGACATGGGAGAACATCCAGCAGGTCGCCTGGATGCGGGTGAGCGGCTGGCGATAAATGTTCATATAAGCCAGGCCGTAGACCATCGTGAGGATCAACACCACGGCCCCCAGACCGAAACCGCCTACCCGCGCCGCGCGGCCCGACAGCCAGACCCGGCCTCGGATTACCGCGCTGACCAGGATGGCCCCCATCACGCACAGTGAAGGAACGATCGGTTCCATGTACCGCAGATACTTCATATACAGGGTGCCGGCGGCGATAAAGTAGACGAGCACGAAACAGGCCACCAAGGCGCCCGCGTTTCGCCGAGCGGTGAAGACCCTCACGCCCTCATACACGATGCCGGCGTACGCCAGGAGGGCCAGTGGGATACCGAGCGAGAAATAAGTCAGCTGTTGCAGGGGATAGATCAGGGCGGTGGTCCCCGCCCACTTCAGGGTATAGAACTGGAATTGGTTGCCGCGGGCCAGGTCGCTCTGATATTGCACCCCGGACCAGAAGGTCGGCCAGTCCAGATAGGTGAACGGCTGGAAGATAAACAAGGCGATGGCGCCTGAAGCGGTTGCGAGGGCCGCCATCGCGAAGGTCCGCCAACCGCCAAGGTCGTGTAGCCGGAGCTGCCGCCATAGATGGGCGACCGCGACCACGGAAAGCACGGGAGCGGCGCTGGCCTTGGTGGCCACCGCGGCGGCCACCCAAATCCCCACCAGAATGTAGTCACGTGGCCGGCCATGAGTAAACAAATCGATAGAGGACAGGACGGCCCCAGTGCAGAAAGTGGTCAAGAGAATGTCCACCGTGGTGAAGTGGGACAACTGGATCGAGAGTACGGTGAAGGCGGCCAGCGCCGCCGCGTACAGTCCGGCTCGAACTCCCGCCAGCCTGGCGCCGATCCGGTAGACCAGAAACACGGTGACCGTATCGGCGAAGGCGGAGAGTACCCGGCCCGCCAGGATGCGGTCGGGATTCTGGGCCGCGTCTTTCCAGCTTGACCACCAGGGGAAGATTCCCCCCAGCCAACTGAGAATGTGGCTGAAGAAATAGATCAGATAGAGGGGCAGGGAGCCATAGTTGAAACCCGACTGATCGTGAACCCTGGCCACCGGATCCCACCCTGGGTTCCAGCTTCCCCGCGAATTGAGGAGATCAAGAGGGTTCCGGGGAAAGGCCAGCCGATCGACCCACCCGGCGATCGCCCGCTCGTCCGGATGGATCTCGGAGGAACTGTCCCAGTTGAAGCCGTAAAGTCTCAGGGCCAGCGCGGCGGCCAGGATGGCGAACAGGACGAGTCGCGGCCACCAGGCCTCCAGTGGCGGGGGCTTGGCCGCCGTTCGGGCGGTGTGGTCGCCGACGAGTTCAGTAGTCGCCCGTGAGCCGGTGTCGGCGCCCTTCTCCGAGGCGGTCGATCGCCCTTCGGCGACATCCGCGTCTAGGGAAGAAGGGTGCGGCACAAGCGCGGTTTCGGGTGAGTTGAACGAGGAGGAAGTCTCTGTGCCGATGGAACCGCTCCCGGACACTTGGCAAGCGGCGCCTGAGCGCCGGGTGGCTCCGGGCCCACGTTCGCGGGGCGCATACCGGACCATCCGCCGCAATTGTAACGACGGGAGCGCCCATCCGGCAACGAAGATCGCGTCTCGTTCACGATGAGTGAATATGAACCCGCTCGGCCGCCTCGATCGCCAGCTCGGTATCACGGGTAAACACGGCTTCCGCCCGCGCCAGTTCTGACTGGTCGAGATAGGGATCGGCGATTCCTGTCAGGTGTCCCGATGCGCCTTCCAGGGCCCCGAGCGTGCTGAAAGGTGTGTAGACCTCGCTGTAGCCCCCTTCCTGTACCAGCAGCAGGCGCCCGCCGCAGAGTTCATCGGCCAGGGCGCGCATCCGCTGGCCCATGGCGCGGAAGCCGGTCATGCTCACCAGCATCCGCCCCAGCGGATCCATCATCGAAGCATCCTGGCCGGCACTGATCACGAACAGGTCAGGTTGGAATCGGCGGGCCACCGGCGCCACTATCCGATCCAGCACGGCGGCGTAGCCGCGGTCACCGGTGCCGGCGGGGAGGGGCACGTTCACGGTGGCGCCGATGCCCTCGCCGGCCCCGCGCTGATCGAGACCCCCCATGCCGATCGGATACCAATCGTCCTGATGCAGCGAGATGAACAGCACCGAAGGGTCATCATAAAACGCGGCCTGGGTTCCGTTCCCGTGGTGCACGTCCCAATCGAGGATCAGCACCCTCTGTACCCCTCGCCTCCGGGCATGAAGGACCGCAAGGGCGACATTGTTCAGCAAGCAAAAGCCCATCCCCATGTCCGCCACCGCGTGGTGCCCTGGCGGGCGGGCCAGGACATATGCCCGTGGGGCCGGGCCGTCCAGCACGGCATCCACGGCGGCAATGGTGGAACCGGCGGCCAGCAGCGCGGCCTCCCACGAGCCGGGGCTCACCGGCGCCCCCTCCCCAGCATCGCCCGTCCCGATGCGCGAGAGGGCTTCCAGGCGACGGAGGTACTCTGGCGTGTGGAAGGCCAGAATCTCCTTATCGGTAGCCTCGCGGGAGGAGATCGGAATGAAGCGATCCAGCAGGCCCGAACCCAGGAGCAGCGCATGGATGCGGCGGATAATGCGCGCGCTCGATGGGTGCTCGGTCGCTTCCAGCACGGAACCATCGGGAAGCGTGGCGTGAATCATGCCCGTATCGTGCAGGAGGAATCGCGGGTCGTAGACAAGCCCGAACGGCAAGGGATTGGTCATGCGCGTAAGCCTCCTGCTATGGGGAGAAAGACGCCAATGGGGCGTCGGGTGATTCTTGAACAGGATAACAAGCGGACCGCCGCACCGGCCACTACCTTGACGCCTGGCGGCCGGGGCACTAGACTACCTACGGTATACACGGGGTGTAGCGCAGTTGGCAGCGCGCGGCGTTTGGGACGCTGAGGTCGGAGGTTCGAATCCTCTCACCCCGACTTCGAGCACCTGATGAAGGAAGTGCAGGCCGCTGGTGCTCTATGTGCTGTATGGGCCGGACGACTATCGGGCCCAGGCCGAGGCGGAGTCAATTGCCCGCGCCGCCCTCGTCGATGGCGATGCCGCCGACCCGAGCCGCCTTGACGGGTCAACTGCCAGTTGGGAGTCCGTGCGGGCGGCCTGCGTCAACCAATCGTTGTTTTCCTCGGTGCAGGTCGTAGTGGTCCGCGGCCTCCTTGGCCGCTGGACCGGCAAATCGGACGACGGAGGGTCAACGGCGGCTCGCCCTTCGCCGGGCGAATTCGCCGCCTTCGTTGGCGCGCTCCCCCCCACCACGCACCTGATTCTCCTGGAAGGCGAATTGCGGGCCGACAGCCGGTACCTCAGGCCCCTGGTCGGGTTGGCGGCGGATCGGGCGCGGATCCTGAGCTTCAGTCGGCTGAAGGATGCCGCGCTCACCGACTGGATGCGGCGCCAGACGCGGGCCCGGGGTGGTTCGATTGACCCCGACGCGGCGGAACTGCTGGCGGCTCGGGTGCCCGAAAACCTGGCCCTGGTTTCCCAGGAGATCGATAAGATTCTCTGCTACACCGCGCCCACGGGGCACATCCGCCGCGAGGATGTACAGCTGCTCGTGCCGGAAGCGGCGTACGGCAATGTCTTTGCCCTGATTGACGCCGTGGGCGCCAAAAAGGGTGGTGTCGCCGCCGAACTTACTCACGCCCTGCTGGAGGGCGGGGTGGCGCCGGAGCAACTGCTGGCCCTGATGCTGGGGCGCATACGCGACCTTTTGCTCCTGGCCACCGGACAGGCCGAGGGCGTGTCCGCCGCGCAAGTGGCGGCCAACGCGGGTTGGAGCGACGGACGACGCGCCAATGTGACCCGTGGCCGCTCCGACTTCACCCTGCCGGAACTGATCGACGCTCACCGACTTTTGATGGCCGCCGATCAGGCACTCAAGAGCCGCCCCGTCCATGAGCGGGCTACCGTCACCCTGGTGACCTTTGTGACGATCGCGCAGCGGACGGAGAGCGCGGCCCTGGCGGAGGCGCTCCCGCTGGGAATCTGATCGGAAGTCGCTCCTTACTCCCGAAACGACGCCCCTACCTGGTGCTGCAATGCTTTCCGGACTCGGCCGATGATTTGCTCGACTTCCTCCTCTCTCAGGGTGCTGTCAGGCGACTGCAGATCCAGGGCGCAGGCCAGGCTCTTCTTCCCGTCGGGCACCTGATCGCCCTGGTAGACATCGAACAGGGTGACCCGGGCGACCCTGTTCTTCCCCGCCGCGCGGATCACTCGCAGCACCTCCTCCGCCGACCTGGCTTGATCGACCACCACCGCCAGGTCGCGTTTGGCGAAGGGAACTCGTGGGTACTCGGCGAAGGCTCGCTCGGCCCCAGCCATGGCCGCCAGGGCATCGAAATCAAACTCGGCGACGTAGGCGCGATGGGTGCCCAGATCCCAGCGTTCAGCCACGCGCGGATGCAGCTCGCCAAAGTAGCCGAGCGGGGTTCCGCCGGCCTGTAGATCCGCCGCGCGACCCGGATGCAATAGTGGGTGGGTCACCGCCGAGATGCGCGGGTTGGCGACCCCAAGGCGGGTCAACAGCTCTTCCACCACGCCCTTCAGGTCGAAGAAGTCGAGGTCTGTTTCGGGGGTGGCCCACGAGCGGGGGGTTCGCCGCCCGGCCATGGCGATCGCCAGGGTGCGCCGCTCCACCGGCACATCGCCCGCCCGCGGGTACGAGCAAGTATCCAGTTCGAAAAAGGCCACCCGATCCTCGCCCGCCCGGAGGTTATCCCGGACCGCCTCCAGGAGCCCCGCCAGGAGCGTTGGCCGGAGATACTGGCGATCGGGAGTCAAGGGATTCACCACCGCAGCCGGATGAAATGCACCGCCCGCCGCCCGAACCGGTTCTGGATTCGGGACGATCTCGGCCAGCCACTCCACTGAATCATCCGTCCGGAGCAACTCAAGCGAACGGAGGCTGGTGAGACCGGGACTGCTGCCCTCGCTGAGGCCGCCGGCCAACAGGGTTGACCGGGTGGGCCAATACCACTGCTGGCCCGGCGACTCGGGGCGCGGGGCCACCGATCCCCGGAGCAGGGTCTCGGGAATGGTGTCGAAACCGTTTATTCGCGCGACCTCCTCGACCAGATCGGCGGCTTCTTGCAGATCCTCGCGCCACCAGGGGACGGTGACCTCGACCATCCCTGCCTCGGCGGGCGCGCAATGGAACCCCAGGGCCTCCAGGCTGCCCACGATCTGCTCGACGGTCCAGGAAACCCCTAGCAGGCGGTGAACCTCGGCCGGATTGAAGGGAATAACCTTAGGAACGACACGCGACTGTCCGGCGTCGAGGACGCCCTCGGCCACCACGCCGCCCGCCACCTTGACAAGCAGGGCGGCGGCGCGGTCGGCGGCAACCCTGGGTAGGGTGACCGGCAGGCCCTTCTCGAACCGGCTCGACGCCTCCGAGCGAAGCCCGAGAGCCTGACTGGTCCGGCGAATGCCGCGTGGGTGGAAATTGGCCAGTTCGAGGAAGATCCGAGTTGTTTGTGGGTTGATCTCCGAATCGCTCCCGCCCATGATCCCGGCCACCCCCACCGCGTGGTCGCGATCGGCGATCACCAGCATGTCGGAACTCAGATTCCGAGCCACCCCATCAAGGGTGGTCACCTGCTCGCCCGCGCGAGCCCTCCGCGCGGTCAGCACGTGTCCCGCCACCTGGTCCAGGTCGTAGGCATGCATCGGTTGACCGTATTCCAGCATGACGTAATTGGTGACATCCACCACATTGTTGATCGAACGCATTCCGGCCGCGTTCAGGCGCTCGGCCAACCAGGCCGGTGATGGCCCCACCGTGATCCCGGTGATCACTCGGGCGACAAAACGCCGGCACAGGTCGGCTGCTTCGATCCGCACCGCGGCAAGCTCCGAGGCCGGTGGGCTCGTCTCCTGGAGGTTGGGCTCGGGGAGATGGAGAGGCGCGCCGGTCACCGCCGAGACCTCCCGCGCGACCCCGATCATTGAGAGGCAATCCGGCCGATTGGGGGTAATCTCCAGATCAATGACCCACTCGCCCAGGAGATTCGAGAGTGGTTGGCCCACCGCCTCGGCGGCGCGATCACCGTCAACCACCATGTCCAGAATCAGGATTCCCTCATGATCATCGCTAATCCCCAGTTCCCGCCCCGAACACACCATGCCTTCCGAGACTGTCCCGGCCAGCTTTTTCGGCTTCAGGGGCGAATCCATTCCGGGCAGCTTTTTCCCTACGCCAATGTAGGGGACAATCGCGCCGGGGAAGAGATTTTGGGCCCCGGTCACTACCGTTTGGTGCTTGTCCCCGAGGTTAAGGGAAGCCAGCCACAGGTGGTCGGAGTTAGGTACGCGCTCCAGGTTTTCGATCCGGGCGACCAGGATGTCATCCAGATGCGCCCCTGAATTGGTCACCCGTTCGACCAGACTCCCGCTCATGGTCAATTTCTCGGCCAACTCCACGGGAGACAGGATCACGCTTACGTAATCGTTGAGCCATCGCAGTGGTACTTTCATGGTCGGAACGGCCGCGTCCGGCCGCCCGCCTCCTTTCGGTATCTAGCACGGCGTATTGGGCCCGAGACTTCCCAGGAGGAGCACCCTCGAAGGTGGCCTGCACGCCCACACCTTGTTGATCGCCTGTCAGGCGAACTGGCGCAGAAAGCGAAGATCGTTGGCGTTGAGCAAACGAATATCGTTGATCCCGTAGCGCATCATGGTGATGCGTTCCGGACCCATCCCGAATGCGAACCCGCTATAAGTCGCGGGGTCGTAGCCCACGTTCCGGAGCACCTGAGGATGCACCATGCCGGCCCCGCTAATCTCGAGCCAGCCCTCGTACTTACACACGCGGCAGCCCTTACCGCCGCAGACCAGACAGGAAAAGTCGAACTCGGCGCTTGGCTCGGTGAACTGGAAATGATGGGGACGGAACCGTACCTTGCAGCCGAGAATCTGGGCGGCGAAGCTTGCCAACACGCCCTTGAGGTCGCTGAAGGTAACATCGCGATCGACGGCCAGGCCCTCGCACTGCCAGAAATAGCTCAGGTGCGAGGCATCTTCCTGATCGCGGCGGAAACAGCGGCCGGGGGCGATGATCCGGACGGGTGGATCCTGACTCATCATCACTCGGGCCTGCACCGGGGATGT
>JANWHO010000339.1 GCA_025450375.1 Chloroflexota bacterium | reverse complement strand
GTATGGGCAGGACGGCCAGGGAAACGGAGCCCCGGCCTTCGGCTGGGCCGCCAGGATGTTCCTGGTCGCGCTGTACGCGGCCTACCTCGGGATTGAGTGGTACGACGCCGCGCCCGGGATCCCGTCCGTGCCTGGGATCACTCTTGAAGATCCAGCTGGTCCGGGAGAGGCGGCGCTCAGCTATCATGGGCGAGTCCTTCGGGTGCGGGTAACCGGCCATGGTGGGATCGTCCGGGTGGCTATCGGCTCCCAGATCCACCGCACGTCCCTCCTGCCGGGGCCTCTGCTGTGCCAGGGTTGCACGGTGAACGTGAAATGGGCTGGGTGAGGCGGCGCCCGTCTTCGTGGTAACATCAAGAGGAACGCCCTTTATTGAATCCGGAGTGCGAATAGATGCGGTTTCGTGTCCTCGATCAGGTATTCGAGCAATTTCCGAGCGTGTGCATCGGGCTGGTGGTGGCTCGTGGGGTGGATAACACCCGAGACGTTCCGGCCCTGGAGGCAGTGCTCCGCGCGGTCGAGGCCGAGATTATCGCTCGTTTCGAGCGCGAGAGCGATCAGGTTGAACAGGCTTTCATGCCCTGGCGGACCGCTTTCTCCACCCTGGGCATCAGTCCCGGCCGCTTCAAAAGCTCCGTGGAGGCCCTGGCAAGCCGGGCCCGGAAGGGAGCGCGGTTGCCTGATCTTGGGCCGGTGGTGAATCTGGTCAACGCCACCTCCCTCCGTTACCTGCTCCCTATCGGCTCCCATGATCTGGATAGGGTTCAGGGCGACATCGTAGTGGGACCGACCACGGGCGGAATGCCCTTTACGCCGTTGGGCCAGACGGAGGCCGAGCACGTGGAGGCCGGTGAATTCGTCTACCGGGACGACCAGGAGGTTCGCACCCGCCGCTGGGTCTGGCGGCAGGGCGAGCACTCCAAGGTCACCGCCTCATCCACCAACATCCTCTTCCCGATCGACGGCTGGGTCGGGATCAATGAGTCCGCGGTGAGGGATGCCCAGACCACGCTGGCTCGCGTCCTGCGAGAAGAATTGGGGGCGCGGACCGAATGCTTCTTTCTGGATCGCGATCATCGGGTAGTTCAAATCTCCGAGGGATCGGCGATGGCCGACCAGATCGTGGCGGACGCGGACGGTTTCCGGATGGGCGGCCTCGGCTACCGCGAGAAGGCGACGCTTGCGGCGCCCGAAGCTCGGGAATGGGAAAATGGGGAAGCGAATAAGGGGATCGAGGACAGCGGCGCCCGTCGGCGGCGATGGGCCGGCCTCGACGCGATAGGGACGCTGCTCGAACGCGGCACGGAGGACGTGGTGGTGCGGGCGGATCTGGAAGCGCGCCTCCGGCGCGGCGACCACCTGCGGGTAAAGTTCGGGGTCGATCCGACCAGCCCGCATCTGCATCTTGGCCACGCGGTGGTGCTGCGGAAGCTGCGCGCCTTTCAGCAGCAGGGCCACACCATTTGCTTGCTGATCGGAGACTTTACGGCCCAGATTGGTGACGCCTCGGACCGGAATGCCATGCGGCAAATGTTGTCGGAAGAGACGGTCTATAATAATCTCGCCACCTACCGGAAGCAGATTGCCCGGATCCTGGACGAGGATCAGGTGGAATGGTCGTACAATGCCGATTGGCTCGGCCCGCTTCGGTTCAAGGATGTCGTGGGCCTGGCGGCCAATTTTACGGTCGCCCAGATGCTGGAGCGAGAGAATTTCACCAACCGATACGCGGCGAACCAACCGATCGGGCTGCAAGAACTGCTTTATCCGCTCATGCAAGGCTACGACTCAGTAGCCCTCAAAGCCGATCTTGAGCTTGGCGGCACCGAGCAATTGTTCAACCTTCTGGCGGGCCGGACCTTGCAGCGAGCCTTCAACCAGGCGCCGCAGGCCGCGATGACCGTCACCTTGCTTCTGGGGCTCGACGGGAAGAAGATGAGTAAGTCGCAGGGGAACGCGATTGCCCTGGAGGATCCGCCGGTCGATATGTACGGAAAACTGATGTCGATTTCGGACGGACAAATCCTCCCCTACCTGGAATTGTGTACGGACCTTCCGTTGTCCGAGATTGGCGAGATCGCCGCCGAGATCGAGGCCGGTGCGAATCCGATGCGCTTTAAGAAGCAGCTCGCCCTGGAGGTGACCACTCTGTATCATTCCGCCGCTCAGGCACGGAAGGCCCAGGAGACATTCGAGCGGGTAGTGCAGGGCCGCGCGAAGCCGGAGGACATTGTGGAACTCATTTTGAACCCGGCAAGCTCCGAGACGCACGCATCCGGTGTCTCGGGACGCCGGCTTTTGGAATTGCTGGTGGAACTTGGTCTGGCGAAAAGCAATTCCGAGGCGCGACGGAAGACGCTTGAAGGGGCCGTATGGATCGAGGATCAACAGCAGGAAGATCCAAACGCCGTAATCACCGTACGCGATGGGATGGAGGTGCGCGTTGGCAAGCGCAACTATCGCCGGATTCGTTTACCGGGCTAGGCGACTCGGCGTTGTCTAGTGCAGTTTGGCGCAAATCGGCCGTCGGTTGTAGGGGCACCGGGTACCCTCTGGGTGATGGGTGCCCTTGGCGGACCGCACGAGGGCACCCGGTGCCACTACCGAGACCTGCCGCGGAACTTCCGCCCCGCTGTACTAGCCGGCGACGCCAATGGTGATGGGCGACCTGTCCCTGGCCCGCCAGGTCTATGGCAACTTCCTTGCCATGTGGGAAGCGGTGGGCGGTGTCGCGGGCCCCAGCGGCGTGTTCGAGGTCACGCGGCGGGTGGATATGCTCTTTGTCCGATCGTTGTTGGTTCAGCGGGTGCCGCATATGGTCATCGATCCTCAGGTCGAGGACGCGGTGGCGCCGGCCTGGGCGGCAGGGTTGGTGCGAGGGATGGCGGGACAGGCCGGCTCGCTGATGATTAGCATGCCTCCGGGACGGGAAGAGGGGCCGTTGGCGGGAGCCCTGCGCCGGGAAGGGTTTACCACGGGCTCCTCGGCGCCCGTATTCATGGTCCGATTCGGAACGCCGCGCTTACCCGACTTCGACGATCCCGATATCGTCCTCGCCGATGCCGAGCCCCAGCTTTCGGTGGCCCGTGAGTTGTTGGGCAAGGTGTTTGGCCTCCCGCGGGAGGTCTTCGCCTTCTATACCCCGCCGGCCCTCGTGAACACCTACCTCCTGCAGCACCATGGGAAAGCGGTAGCCGCCGCCTGTCTCTGCCCCTTTGTCGGAACGGCCGGCATCTACAGCGTGGGTGTGCTTCCGGGGGCACGCGGTCGCGGGTATGCTCGTCGCTTGGTGTGGCAGGCCTTGCGGGACGCCGAGCGCTTTGGTCTCGACCTTGCGGTGTTGAGTTGTGACCCCTCCCTCACTCCCCTGTACCAGAAGACTGGTTTCCAGGAATGCTGGCACAGCGCCACCCTATGGCTTGAACGCTGGTGGCGCTGAGCCGCCTGTGCCTTGTTTGACAGAGTTCCCGGGCCGCCCATGGTACCCTTCATGGCGGTGGTGACGTGTAATGATTGCCGATAAAACGCTCCAGATGTTGGAGTTTCCCAAAGTGCTGGCGATGCTGGCCAACCATACCAGTTTCTCGCTCAGTAAGGAACTGGCCCTGGCTCTGCGCCCGGAAACCGACGCGGACGAGGTGCTTGATCTGCAGGCGCGGGTGCGCGAGGCGGGGTCGGTGCTGGACGCGCGGGCCGATGTCTCCCTGGGCGGGGCTCGCGATATTCGCCCGGCGGTTTCGCGGGCCCAATTGGGCGGCTCCCTCGATCCGACCGAACTGCTGGCGGTCCGCGGCACCCTGGAGTGCGCCGAGCGGATCCGCGGCGCCCTCAAACGGCTGGAGGCCGAGGAGTATCCGTGGCTCGCGGCCTTAAGAGCGCGGATCGGGCTTTTCCGCGAAATCCTCAGCCTGATCGCCCAGACGGTGAGTCAACAGGGCGAGATTCTCGACACCGCGAGCACCGCCCTGGGCACCATTCGGGCGGAGTTGCGAGTGGCGCATCAACGGCTGCTTGAGCGGCTGCAGTCGATCCTCAACTCCCCGACCTACCGCACCGCGATCCAGGAGTCGATTATCACGATCCGGAACGGTCGCTACGTGATACCCGTGCGGTCGGACGCGCGCGGGGTGATCCGCGGCGCCGTACACGACCATTCGGCGAGCGGGGCCACGCTCTACGTCGAGCCCTTCCAGACCAACGAATTGAATAATCGCTGGCGGGAGCTACAACTGCGGGAGCAGGAAGAAATCGCCCGGATCCTTCAGTTTATAGCGGAGCGGATCGGGGCTCAGGGGCCGGCAATTCAGGACACGGTACTCGCACTGGGCGACCTGGACCTCGCGATGGCCAAGGCGCGGTTTGGCGCCGCCCAGCACGGGGTGTTGCCGGCGATCGCCGCCGATGGCGCTTTGAGCTTCGAGCTGGCCCGCCATCCCCTGCTGACCGGAACGGTGGTCCCGATCTCGGTCCGCCTGGGATCGGATTTCCGGGTGCTCCTGGTGACCGGGCCCAATACAGGCGGCAAGACGGTTGCCCTGAAGACCGTGGGACTCCTCACCCTGATGGCGCAAAGCGGTCTACCGATCCCGGCGGCGTCCGGGTCGCGGGCGGCAGTATTCGACGGCATCTTCGCCGATATCGGCGACGAGCAGAGCATCGAGCAGAGCCTCAGCACCTTTAGCGGCCACCTGAGCAACATCATCCGCATCCTCAAGGAGATGACCCCGAATAGCCTCCTGCTTCTGGACGAGTTGGGCGCCGGCACGGACCCGGCCGAGGGGTCCGCCCTGGCCCGTTCCCTGCTCACCCATCTGCTGGAAACCGGGGCGCGAGTGATGGCCACCACTCACTACAGTGAACTGAAGGCGTTTGCCGCCGCGACCGAGGAGGTGCGGAACGCCAGCGTCGAATTCGACGTGGAGACCCTCTCGCCTACCTATAAGCTGAGCATTGGCCTGCCGGGGCGGAGTAACGCCCTGGCCATTGCCGCCCGCCTGGGATTGCCGGCGGATATCATCGCCGGTTCCCATGCCTTCATCAGTGCCGAGGAAAAGCGGGTAGAGACCATGCTGGCTGAGATCGAGCGCGACCGGGAGGCAGCGGTGGCTCTGTTCCAGGCGGCGAGGACAGCGCAGCAAGGAGCGGTGGATCTACGGGCCCGCCTGGAACGAGAGGTTCGGGAGATCCTGCGGGAGCGGGAGGTAATTCTGCGGGCAGCCCGAGCGGAGGCATCGGCGAGCGTGGACGAATTGCGGCGGGAGTTGGATCGAGCGGAGGCGGAATTGCGGCTGCACGGCACGGTCCCGCCCGATCTAGTGGGCGGGCTCCGTGAACGGTTGGCGGTCGCCGTCGCCGAGCAATCGCCGCTATTGGCGGCTCCAGCGGCGCGGAAGCAGGCGGCGAAGCGCCCGGCGCAGCCGGTCGATATCGAGGCGCCACGGGTGCCCGTGGTGGGCGACCGGGTTTCCCTGATCCGTTCCGGCCAGATTGGCACCGTTGTATCGGCGCCCAATAGTCGAGGTGAGATTGAAGTACAGATCGGCCCCTTCAAGACTCGGGTAAAGGCCGGCGAGGCACGAGTGCTGGACATCGAGGAGAGCGGCCCCAGCGAGGAACCGCGGATGGAGGCCGCGCGCTTCCGGCACGAGGACACCCCGGCGCCAAGCGTCGACTTCGATCTCCGGGGTTGGCGGGTGGACGAGGTGCTGCACGAACTGGAACGCTACCTCAACGATGCCTATATGGCGAATCTGCCGTTCGTCCGGATTATCCATGGGAAAGGCACCGGGGCGCTGCGTCAGGCGGTCCGGGAGGAACTGGCCACCAATCCGCTGGTCAGCAACTT
>JANWHO010000338.1 GCA_025450375.1 Chloroflexota bacterium | reverse complement strand
CCTATGAGTCCGGAAAAGCCTCCACATAGGCAGTGTTTCTTGGCTACTTGGTGGTTAAATCCCGCACGCCCAAGTGCTCCAACCCAAAGCGTCGACACAGGCACCGGTTATACCAGCGAGACCGTGCGCCCTTCGCGGGCGCTCAGGATGGCGCTGTCCACGATCCGTTGCCCCACCCGAGAGGTCTCGACCGAGAGGGGGCCGCGGACCGGTTCGCCGGTCTCGACGCAATGCAGCATGTACTGGATCGGGTTCTGGTGGGGCGGATGCAGCTCGTCCACCGGGAGCACCATCCCTTCGGGATGGGCCCGGGACTGCACCCTTACGGTGGAGTCGTAGTCATAGGAGCTGATCGTGCCCTCGGAGCCCACGATGACAAAGCCGCACTTGGGCTGCGGCTGTATGGTCCACGGATCGGTGAAGGTGCCCCAGCGGGTCTCGAACTTCGAGAGGCCGCGCTGGTACCGGACGATAGTGATGCTGTGCTCGTCCACCTGAAGGCCGCTGGGAACATCCGCCACGGTGGTCACTTCCAACGGCATCGCGCCACCGTGAAACCAGGTACCAAGTGTCACCCCATAGCCCAGGTAGTCGAGCAGGGAGCCGCCGCCCTTGTCTGGATTGTAGAACCAGCTTGCCGCCTTTTGCTCGGGCGTGGGGGCCGCGGCTATCTTGTCCGCGGTGTGCCAGAGCGGCCCGCGGTTGCCGTCGTAGTAATGGACTTCCATTACCTCGCTGATCGCTCCCTCGTCGATCAGGCGTTTGCTGGTGACGTGCGGCGGATACCAGGCCAGGGGCCAGTTGATCGCCATGAGCTTCCCGGTGCCTGCCATAGCCGCGATCATCCGATCCGCCTCGGCCAGCGAGGCGGCGAACGGTTTCTCCATCAGGATATGAATACCGAAAGGGGCGATCCGTTCCACCCACAAAGCATGCTCGGCGGTCGCGGGACAGAGCAGCACCAGATCCGGTCGGGTCCGCTCCAGGCATTCCCGGTAGTCGGTGAAAACGCGCTCAGGCGGGATGCCAAAGTCGCGCGCTGCTTTCTCCATGCGCGCCGGATCCTCGTCGCTGATCCCGACGATCTCCACGCCTGGATGTTCGTGGGCCATGCGCAGATTATCGCCCATGTGCTGGTGATCGAAGTTAATCCCGGCGATCTTGAATGCCGTCACCTGCCGCCCTTTCCTTCATGCTCGTCCTCATGCCGTACGTTATGAGATCCAACCCAGTTTAGCCAAGCGGCCTGAAGGCGGCGCTAGCAGAGCAACACCCAGAGGGTACCCGCCTCCCCGGCGTGAACGCCGGGGTTTCAAGGAGAACCTGACTGCCACGCCTCAAAACCTGCCCACTCCTCTGGGCCTCAGCTGGAGGCCCCTGCCTACGAGGGCGGGAGCCGATCCACCTGTCCCGGTACTTTCGCCACTCCCTCATGGGCGCTGGCGATCGCCGCGAAGGCCAGTTCCAGGCTGTGAAGGTTACTCCGGGCCCCGTGCAGCGGCTCACGATCTTCCTCGATCGCGCGGAGCAATTCCGCCATTGTGCCATGGAATCCTTCGCGAAACCATGTCCCCTCCAGGGTCGGCCTGCTTATGCCTGCCGCCGTACTGAGGATAACCCGCTGTTCGGATAAGCTGGGGCCGCTACTGATCGCGCTGCCTTTGGTCCCCGCCAGGAACGTCCGGTCCTCCTGCCCATGCACCACCGTGGCGTCGAAAGCCAGGGTCGCCTGCGCTGTCCCATACTCGATCGCTACCTGAGCCAGTAAGGGTGGTCGGGCCCGTTGGCCGGCGGCTCGCGCGGTGGTGGCGAATACGCGAAGTGGACGCTGATCCGCGAAGAAGGAGGCCACCGCGTCAAACCAATGAATGCCGAAATCATAGAGGATGAGATCGTGAATGTCGTTGAACGGCGTGTCGATGACCCACGAGTGGTCCCAATGCACGGTGAACGCGGCGCTGGTCAGGTCACCCAGGATACCCTGCTGGGCAAGCAGGCGGAGATAGGCGAAATGCGGGGCCCACCGGCCGTTCTGGTTGACCGCGAGCTTGACCCCCTGGCGATCCGCCAGATCGACCAGACGCCGGCCAAACCGGAGATCCAGCACGAATGGCTTGTGGCTCAATACATGCTTGCGGGCATTCAGCGCATCCTCCAGAATTGGCTCGCGGTCGGCAGGGTGGGTCGCGATATCAACCACCTCGATCTCGTCGCACCGCAACAGGTCCCGATAGTCGGTGTAGACGCGGGCGTCGGGATAGAACTCGGCCTGCCGAGCGCGGGCTCGGGATTCGATCACGTCACAGAGCGCGACCACGTTGTAGCCGGCACGCCGGTAGGCGGCCAGGTGATACTCAGAGATGGCGCCACACCCGATCAGGCCGATCGGGGGATGGTAGTGGAGCGGATCACGGGGCCGGTAGTCCAGTTCCGGAGCCACGATCTCCGCCGCGGTTGGAACCTGGCTCAGGCCATAGTCATCGGGTTGCCGCTCCTCCATTGACCTACCTCCAGCGCCGCGTGAAACGGCGGTGTCTTCAATTACCCACGGGAAGCAGATCAGGCTTTAACCGCGGTGAGCGCCCGCAACCGTCCCACGGCGGCGGGGATATGGTCGAATGGGAGATGCTCGAAGATCAGCGGCAGATCGGAGCGCCGGGTCCGGAGATACTCCAGAAAGACTTCCTGGGGAAAGACCCCCAGGCCGAACTCCGGGGTGTCGTTCTCGGCCCCGTCCGGGCTCACATCCTTCAGGTGGGCAAGGGTGAAATGCCGATCGAAGCGCCGCAGGAAATCCGCCGCCTGATCCGCCGCCGCCGGCACGAGATCCCGGGAGAGATAATTGTACGGGTCGAGCACGATCTGAAGGGCTGGGGTCGGAAACCGTTCCAGCACCCTCGCCACGTCCTCGAAACTCCGCACCACGTTATTGACGTACCCCTCAAGAGACAGGCTCACCCCATGCCGCTCGGCAACGGGCAGCAGTTCGTCCAGGGCCACGTAGAGCAGCGACCAGGCCGTTCCGCCGGCGTTCTCGGGGACCGGCAGCCAATCGTTCGTGGGATGGCGCGTACCCGTTTCGGTAGCCACGGTCGTGGTTCCCATCTCGGGCGCCAACTCCAGGCAGCGCTTGAGGTACTCAAGATTGGCCTGGCGGATCTCGGGGTCGGGTGCAATCAAGTTACGGTATCCAGCCAGCCCGGCGATCCTGATCCCATGCTCCTCCAGACGGGCGCGGATTTCCGTCCGGGCCGCCGAGTCCTCCAGGACCTGGTCGAGCAAGCCCGAGCCCAATTGCACGGCGCTCAAGCCATGGCGCGCGAATCCCTCGATCAGCGGTTGCAGTTGACCGCGCTCAAAACCGTAGGAGAACGCGCCTATCCGCGGCCACGCCAGGCTGGTCTCCGCGGCAGAACCCGTATTCGCTTCCGAGATCACGCCTCATCCTCTCTTGTTTTCATGAATTCTTGATTCTGACCCGCCGACGCCGAGCGCCGTGCGCTTACGCCTGCCCCTCGGACCCATAGCTGGGCGCGATGCGGACGCTTACCGGGCTGGCGAGGTGGAGTGCCACCGGGATCACCATTTGTCGTTCCGCCAGGGCCGTCCCCAGTCGCTGGCGATTGAGCAGGAGACGCACCGCCTGGGCGCCAATGGCGGCGCAGTCGAAGGCGACCGAGGCGGTGGCCAGCCTGAGCAGTTCATCGCCATCCGTATTATCGGTGGTAGCCAGGACCACGTCGTCCGGGATACGGATCCCGAAATGCAGCAAGTCATGCATCAAGGTGATCAGGATGTCGGCGTACATGGTGATGAAAGCGGTTGGGCGCGGCTGATGAGCCAACAGCCGAGCGACGCAATCATACCGCCGCTCCTTGGGCGTATTGGGACCATACGGCACGGTGCTCATCCAGTGAGGCTGAAAGGGAATGGCCCTGGCGCGATAGGCGTCTCGGTAGCCGCGGAGCCGATCGGCCACGCTGCTTACCAGGGTCTCCTCGCCGTTGACAAAGGCGATCCGCTCATGACCCTGATCCAGGAGGGAGTTGGTGAGGAGGAACCCGGCCGAGTAATTGTCGGCGACCACCGAATCGGCTACCAGGCCAGGCAGCGTCCGGTCGATCAGCACCAGGGGAAAGCCCGACTTCCGCAAGCCTTCGATCAGGGGGATATTCGCCTGGCTTTCCATGGGCCAGAGGATCGCTCCTTGCGCTCGGTGCCGGGCCTGTTCCAGATGCTCGGCCTCGAGTTCCACGCTGTGGGACGAATTGGCGAGCACCAGATAGTGACCGGCCTGGCGGGTGGCCTTCTCGATCCCCTGGATGATCCCGGTGATGAACGGCCCCCGGAGTCCCGGCACGATGCAGACGAGGGTCGAGGCCGGATGGATCGATCCACCCGCGGCGGCCACGAAGGTTCCCTGGCCACGCCGCCGCTCGATCAGCCCCGCGCGTTCGAGCTCGCGCATGGCGCGGGCCACGGTCGCCCGCGCCACCCCGAACTCGAGGCATAGCTGACGTTCGCTGGGAAGCGGCGACCCCGGCGCCATTCCCTCCGCGGCAATGACCCCGCTGATATGATCGATAATCCGCTGATAGGCCGGAATATCCCGCCGTCCCGCCTCGGCTGTCTCGCTCTCGTGCTCCAACGGCCGTCCCTACCACTCCGCGTTTGGTCCCCGATGCTTCGGCACGTTCGCCCATGGCGCCGTGCCTTATCCAATCATCTTGGTCTAGGTAACTTTGGTGATTAGCAAGGATTGGACTAGCCATATCTTACGGTCAGTGGGCATAGAGTGTCAATGGAGATCCGGCGGACAGATGGCTGAGTCCTGCTGCCCACGATTATTGGCCCCACTGCGGTATTGGACTAGTCATATATTTGTGTATTGACCAATGGACTAGGTGTGTGCTATTGTCTTGCTAACCTCGGTGGCGGGGCTACGCCACGAACCCTTGACAGACCGGTTCTCACTCCCGAGGGTAGCTGCCATGGGCATGGATAACGAAGGGAACCGTGATAACGGGAGGTAAGGCTAGCCGTACCAGTATAAGGGAGCATGGGAGCGCGGGCATGACGGGGCCCGCCAGGAACCTATCCGCGCGGCACTCATCGCTTGAGGACAACGGAGCCCATCCATTCCCTGAAGGCGGCGCCCGAATCCGCGACAGCCGGTGCCGCCCCGCCCTTCGCCAAGGTGGCGTATCGGAACTGAAAGGTCAGGTGGCATCGGTGACATACTTCCGACATCTTCGTACTCTTGCGCTTGCCGGCAGCCTGCTGGTTCCCTCCGTGGGCCTGGGCGCCGCGCATGCCGCGGCGCCGGTCACGGTTACCCTCTGGGCCGGCACCTGGGACAGCCCCATGAGCCCGGATTCCAACGGCGCCGGCTATGCGGCTCTTCTTGCCCGCTACGAAAAAACGCATCCTGGGGTCACGATCAACTGGACCGCCTACACCCCCAAGCAGGATCCAAGCTCGTATCAGACGCTATTGACCGCTATCGCCGGGGGCAAGGCGCCGGATATCGCCGAAGTGGATCGCTTTGACGCCGCCGAGTTCGCCGCCAAGGGTGTGATCGAACCGCTCGATCCCTATTTGCCGAAGAATCCCTCCATGCTGGCCGTCGATCGGCTCGTACCTGGCGCCTGGGGCGAGTTGCACGGCTTTAACGGCGGCTTGTATGGCTTCCCGGTGTTTTATGGGGCGGTCGGCTTCTGGTCCCTCTATTACAACAAGACGATGTTCGCCGCCGCCGGGCTCCAACCGCCCAAGACCTGGGCCGAGCTCAACGCGGACGCCAAGAAGCTCACCCAGAAGGCGGGGCCGCGGATCACCCAGCTTGGCTACCTACCCTACACCGATACGGCGGGCGAACTCGACAGCCTCCTGTATGGCCAGAACGGTCACATCATTTCCAGCAATGGCAAGACGGCGCAACTGAATAATCCGGTGGCCGTGGGCGCTCTTTCGCAGTTCGTCAGCGAGATCGACGCGCAGGGTGGCTGGGATAGTGTGTCTCGTCTGATCCCGACCGCGACCACCCCGGCGGCCCAGAACCCCTTCTTCATGGGGACGGCGGCCATGACCGATGGCGGCGATTGGTATCTCCAGAGCATCGCTCAGTACGCGCCCAAGCTCAAATTCGGCGTGGTTCCCATCCCCAATCAAGCCGGCAAGAATTACGGCGCCTGGGCTGGCGGCTGGTCGTTCCAGCTCGTGAAGGGCACCCAACACGCCTCCGCGGCGACCCAATTCCTGGACTACCTCTCCAGCAGTGACGCCGCCAAAACGTTCATCATGGCCTCCCAGGCGTATAGCCAGAAGCACAATCAACCGGCGGTCCTCCCTGGCGGCCTCTACTTCGCCTATCCGGGACTGGTCAGCCAATATAATCTGCCGCTCCTGAAGAACTATCCGGATGTCCTGGCCGGGGTCCAGAGCTTCATGAACGCGCCGAAGACCTACTACAAGACCTACGCCCGTGATCGCAACGTGGTCTCCGGTGAGTTGTGGACCGCCGAGGAAAACGCGGCCCAGAACGCGCTCCTCCACAAGATGACCCCACTCCAGGCCCTGACCCAGCAAAATGGGACTATCCAGGCCGCGATCAACAGCTTCTACAAGTAATTTCCGCGGCCGGGGACACGGACTGGGCAATGTGAGTCGGGGTGATGGCGGCGGGTAACGCGCCTGCCGCCATTACCCCGACGCGAAGGGGGGATGATGATCCAGGCTCCAGCGCGCTCGCGGCGACCCTTACGCCAGCAGCAGCGGGAGGCGATCGCCGGCGTCCTGTTCGCCGGCCCCTGGCTGATTGGCCTGTGCGCGTTCATTCTCCTGCCGTTGGTTCAGTCCCTGTGGTACAGCTTCACCAACTACGACATTCTGCACCCGGCTCGCTTTGTCGGGCTCGCCAACTATACGGATCTTGCCCACGATTCACTTGCCGGCCAGGCGTTCGGCAACACCCTGTACATCACCGTGATTGGCGTGCCGATCGGCCTCCTGATGGCGCTCTGCATGGCGCTCCTCCTCAACCAGGAGATACGCGGGATATCACTCTACCGGACCCTGTTTTACCTCCCGGCGGTCGCTCCGGTGGTCGCATCCTCGCTCCTGTGGCTCTGGGTGCTCAACGGCAACTATGGGCTGATCAACATGTTGCTGTCCGAGTTGAATATCCTGGGACCGAATTGGTTCAACGATCCGGCGTGGGCGAAACCGGCCATTATCCTGATGATCACCTGGGGCAGCGCCGGTTCGACCATGATCATTCTCCTGGCGGGACTGAAGAATATCCCGCTCACGCTCTATGAGGCGGCGCAAATGGATGGGGCCTCGCGTCTCGGTCAGTTCCGCCACATCACCATTCCCATGCTCAGTCCCTCACTTTTCTTCGTGGTCGTGGTCGGGGTAATCAATGCCTTTCAGGTCTTTACCCAAGCCTATGTGGCGACTCAGGGCGGCCCCTTGAACTCCACCCTCTTCTATGTCTATGACCTCTTTAACAATGCCTTTGGCTACTTCAAGATGGGATATGCGTCGGCCATGGGATGGCTCCTGTTTCTGGTCATCCTGGCGATCACCCTGATTCAGTTCCGGGTCGCCCGCTATTGGGTCTTTTATGAGTAGCAACGCATGAGATCTCTAAGCAGAATTGAGGGAGCGAGCGAATCGCCAGCTCAACGAGCCGCCCAAGCCAGGCGGCGCGGCCAGGTTCGGCGTCTGGTCCGGCTGGCCCGACAGGTACCGCGCCATCTCATCCTTATCCTCTTTGGGATACTCTTCGGCTTTCCCATGCTGTGGATGCTGTCGTCGTCGCTCAAATCGCAACAAGGGCTTTTCCAGTACCCGCCGCAAATTTTGCCCTGGCCGCTCACCTTCGACAACTACACGCAACTGTTCCAGTATTTCCCCGTGGGCCGGTTCTTCCTCAACAGCCTGATCATCACCACCTTGAATGTCACCGGCACTCTCGTCTCCTGCTCCATGGCGGCCTACTCGTTCTCGCGCCTCCGCTGGCCGGGCCGGAATAAGATATTCGCCCTCACCCTGGCCACCATGATGCTGCCGACCCAGGTCACCATGGTGCCGCTGTACCTGATCTTCCGGAGCTTTGGCTGGGTCGATACCTGGTACCCGTTGTGGGTGCCCGCCTGGTTCGGCGTGGCCTTCTACATCTTCCTCATGCGGCAGTTCTTTCTCTCCCTTCCGAGCGAGATCGAGGACGCGGCCAAGGTCGACGGGGCCGGATATGTGCGCATCTTCCTCTCCATCGCCCTTCCCCTTATGCGTCCGGCCTTGATCACGGTGGCGCTTTTCGCGTTCATGAACACCTGGAACGATTTTGTCACTCCGTTGATCTACATCCACTCGACGGACAAGATGCCGCTGGCCCTCGGACTCCAGTTCATCAACAGCACCGGGGCGTACGTGGGACAGAGCTTCTGGGGCATGCTGATGGCTGGCGCCGTCTGCGCCACCATGCCAATGGTCATCCTCTTCCTTTTCCTCCAACGCTATTTTGTCCGCGGAATCGTCATGACCGGCCTGAAGGGGTAGGGTGGGTGTTATAGGGTAGACAAGGAGGTCAGGGGCGCTGAAGCTTTGAGCGGCAGCGCGAAGGGTGGGTCGGCCAATGCAGTGCGTGATATACGGGAGTGGCATGGCCACCTTTTGGAGAGGGCGCCGGTGGTTCACGGTAACGTCACATCGAAGGGATCGATGATCATGGTCAACCTGACCGAGGCAAACGTGCAGTCCTATAGGCAGAATGGGTTCGTACTCTCTCATCAGCCGCTTTTCTCGCGGGAGCGATTTATCAGGCTCCAGGGAATCTTCGAGGAACATCTGGCGGAGAAGGGGAATAAGCTCTCCGATGAGCTAGACACCCCGCATTTTCGCGACCCGCGCCTGCTGGAATTCCTCTTGAGCGCCGAGGTGTTGGACCTGGTCGAGCCGATTACCGGCCCTGATATCGCCTTGTGGTCCAGCCACTTCATCTGCAAGGATCCCTTCAGCGGGCGTGCCACCCCGTGGCACGAGGATTCGGCGTTGTGGGAGGGGCGCGTGAGCGGCTACGATAACATCGTCACCGTCTGGCTCGCCCTGGACCGCAGTACGAAAGAGAACGGCTGCATGCGCGTGATCCCCGGCACGCATCACAACGGGTTCTCGCGATACGTCGCCGCCGACCGCACGCGGAATACGTTCGCGACCCAAATCGAGAGCGTTGACGAAGCCAATGCGGTCTATTTTGAGTTGGAGCAAAACGAGTGCTCGCTGCACGACTCGCGCATTGTCCACGGCGCGGCGGCCAATAGCAGTCCGTATCGGCGTTGCGGGTACACGATGCGCTACTTCCCCGCCTCCACCAGGGTGTACCCGGAGAAGAACCCTGGCCACAAGCTCTGGCTTGCGCGCGGGCAGGACCGTGCCGGGAATACATACGAGAATGGGTCCTGATGGCGGACGTGCTGTGCTTCGGGAACTTGCAATTCGACCTGTTGTGCCGCACGCTCACGGACCTTCCCGAACCGGGAACCATAAGGATGATCGAGGAGATCGACAGCGCGCTGAGCGGCAACGGCGGGAACACCGCGGCGGCGCTCGCGCGTCTGGGGGTCCGGGTTGATCTCGCCGGCTACAGCGGCGCCGATCTGGTGGGGGCCCAATTCCGGTCTCTACTGGCGACCCTGGGCGTCGGCACCACGAAGCTCCTGAGCCATCCCACGGCGGCGACCGGCACATCCGTGGTGACCCTTTCGCCGGATGGTGAGCGCGGGGTCTTCTTCGTCAATGGGGCGAACGCGCTCTTCAATCTCGACACCGTGCCTGATGATTGGCTTCATGGCCCCCGGATCGTCTCGGTGGGAAGCATGTTTGTTCTCCCACAGTTCACTGGTGAGAGCGTCGGGCGCCTGTTGGCGCGGGCCCGGGCGCGCGGCGCGACGACCGTCCTCAACGTCTGCTGGGATGGCCAGGATCGTGGCCTCCCTTTCCTCCTTCCCGCCCTCGCGGAGGCAGACTATTTTGTCCTGAGCTACGACGAAGGGCGCGCGTTTACCGGGGAGATCCGGCCTGAGTCGATCCTGTCCCGGATCGAGACATGCACCCGTGGGATGGTTATCCTTACCCTTGGCGGCAAGGGCTGTCTAATCCGGACAGCCGCGGGGCTTTCCGCTATTCCGGCGGTTCCGGTCCAGGCAATAGACGCGACTGGCGCCGGTGATTGCTTCATCGCGGGATTTATCGCGGCGTTACTCCATGGACAAGCGCCCGAGGAGTGCGCGCGCCTTGGCTGTACCGTGGCCTCCTATGCGGTTACCGGGCATGGTGCGTACCCGCGCATTCCATCCTATGCGGAGATCGAGCGCCGGGCCGATGGGGTGCCGCAATAGGAAGTGGAGCGGCACTTCTGCCTGGCTCCCGTATGCTTACCAACGGGATACTCAGCGATTGGTGCTTGTACAAGTTGGATAGTAGAGAGGAAACTCAGCCATGGATGCAACGAGGAGCACCGCCGCGCCGGTGCGCTACGCCGGGCTGGAACGGGTCAAGCACGTAGGGCTCTCCATTAGCCAGGCGGTAGAACGGATACGCCGATTTGCCTATGTCGAACGGCGCCTGGTGACCTTGCTTGCCTCACGTATCGTCACCATTCCCAATCGCGACATCAAGGTCCTTCTGGCGCGGCTGCAGTTCGAGGATGCCAACCATGTCGAGGATTGGCGGGAGCGGGTCCGCGAGATGCGCACTAACAAGAGCAAACTGGAGGGCGCGCCCGACCCCGCCCTTGAAGTCCTGTTCGATGAGGCCGACCATCTCCCCGGCACCTTCCCGTTCCTCTCGGCGATCGTGGGATTGCTCAAGCCCGCCCTGCGCGACGGCTACCGCGACTATGAACGTGCCACCAATGGGCTCGCCGATTACCCCAGTGTGCGCCTGCTGCGTCGGATCCTCACCGATGAAGAGGAGCAGCTTCGACTGCTCACGCTCACCCTGGCCGCGCTCGAACCCTCCGAGGAGGATCGCGCCGCGGCCCAAGTCTGGCGGGAGCGGTTAGCCGCCTATCTGGCGGCGGCTGGGGGCATCGACGGGACCGAGCCCAGAATGGGGCCGCTCCCTCGCCAGGCATCTCTTGCGCGCTACCGGATACCCCATACGCTCACACGCGACGATACGATGCCCACCGTTTGGGACTACGTTGCCCCCCCACTCGAAGATGTACCGCTGCATCTCGACTATATGATGGGCCTGAGGGTGTCGGAACTCAACGTGGCCGAGGGCCTGGCTATCGTGCTTTGCGAGACGCCAGACATGCCCTGGAGCTTTTACCTGGATATCGCACGCCATTGCTGGGATGAAACGCGCCATTCACTCTTTGGCGAGGCGGCGATCGAGCACACATACGGTGACCGTGCCGCCATACCGATGCGCGACTACGAAGGCATATTCGCCATGGAAGCACCACCACTTGAGCAGTACGCCGTGCTGGGCCTGGAGGTCGAGGGAAAGAACATGAAATATCCGCCGGGTAAGAGGCAGGAATGGGAATTCGCTCGAGACCTGGCACAAAATGCTCTAATGACCACTTTTCAGGATTATGACTGGGCCGACGAAGTGTTGCATGTCAACATTGCTCGGCGCCAACTCGATAGCTGGTTCGCTGGCGGTTTGGCGGCAATTCAACCATTTTCGGCAGCCGGGAAAACCCACCGCACCGCGATCAAGACACAACACCCGCCCGTGGCCATCCGCCACCCAGAGCCCGTGGCCAGGGACTGATCCTGAACGCTTGCCCGCGCTGTCACCTTTTCCCGATTGGCGCGTCGTTATCAGTGGAGGGATTCTCCTTCTCCGCGTGAGAGGACGTGGCAGGGATGTTCGACTCGCTTGATGATCTGGCGCCGGGCACGCGCGGCCCGGCACGCTACACGTATCAGATGAGGTCCGACCGTCCGGAGACGTTGGGTAGCGAGCCACGGCAGGACGATGGACTTGACGCGCTCTACCAAGTCACGCACCTGAAGCTCTACGCCTACCTACGGTCTCGCGTTGGCGGGGACGCGGAAGCCGCCGATCTCACCCAGCATGTGTACTTGCAGGCCCTGCGCGCCTGGGAGCGGCGGCCGGCCAATGAAGCGGCGTGCGTGCCGTGGTTGTTCGTCATCGCGCGGAACGCCGCTACCGACCTCGGTCGTCGCCGCCGAGAGAGCGTGTCGTGGGAGACGCTTCCCGAGGCGCTCCATCCGCGCACCGGCGAGAACGACGAAAGCAGGATGATTCATCGGGAGGTTCTGGCCTCCCTGGCCGGCATTGTCGCGGCCTTGCCGCCGGCCAAGCGCGAGCTGCTGGCCCTTCGTTTCGGCGCCGATCTCACGTATGCGGAGATCGCGGCCGTGCTTGGGAAGCGCGAAGGAGCGATCAAAAAGAAGATGAGCCGATTGCTCAAGCAGTTACGGGAGCGGCACGATGAAGAGTAACCGTCCAGGACGCTGGCCCCTTCCCGAGGATGACCCGTTATTCGCCGGTCTGGTGGCGGATCTCAAGGCTCTGCATCGTATTTCCCCACCGGACGAACTCCCGTGGCGTCCAGCTACCACCCCTATGCGCGTTGTCCCCAAGTGGGAAAGCAAGGTCATCCATGCCTCTCGCGGCCAATTCGCGCCGAGAGGCGCCGGAAGGGGGCGGAAGGTCTGGTTGCCCTTGAGTGCCGCGACGATCATTCTGATGTTGGGCGGGTTGGTGAGTGGGCTGGGGACGATCGCTGGACGCCAGGCTCACCCGCTACAGCCCGCGATCGGGGTGCGCGACCTGACCCGCGCGGGGGTACGCGGCGCCCACATCAAGCTGACCATCGACAGTTCCGTCCAATCGACGATCGTTGAGCCCAAGCTTAGCGCCCTGATACGGGAGTTCAAGGCGGCGAGCGGGACTATTGTGGTGGAGCGAGCGAGCGACGGAGCAATTATCGCCATGGCATCGCGGCCCAGCCGTGATGCGCGGACCTGGCAGCAACTCGCGGCCCGCGATGACTTCAGCAGCTTCCCGAATCCCGCCATTAGCGACCCCATCACCCCCGGCCAGATAATGGAACCGTTACTCATGGGAGCAGGCTTCGATAGCGGGATCTTCAGTCAGAGAACCCTGGTGAACGATCCGGGCATCTATAGGACCGATGGGATCACGATTCACGATTGGTGTCTGAACGCCTGTGGCTTCGGCGGGATGGAGACGGTCCAGACAATGCTGCACTATGGATCGGACATCGCGGCCACCAAGTTCGCCCAGTTGATTCCCACCCAAGCGTTTTATCAGTACTTGGATCGCTTTGGGTTTGGCCTACGCACCGGGATAGATCTACCGAACGAGGTTACTGGCATGGTGATCTCGCCCTACCAGATGATCAATGGCAAGCGGCAGGCCAATGCCCGGTGGCGCCGCGCCAACCAGGATACCGCCGCGACTGGTCAGAGCGGCATGGCCGTCACCCCACTGCAACTGATCAATGCCTATGCCGCGCTAGCCAATGGGGGCAACTTGATGCAGCCACGCATCATACAATCCTATACCCTGAACGGCAAGACCATTACCATCCCACCAAAGTTGCTCCATCGCGTCTTCCAACATGGAGATACCGCTGAACAGGTGACCAAGGTGCTGGCCCAGTCCGCCGTGAATGGCGTTTCCTGCCAGGCGCTGGTATCTGGCTACGACGTAGCCGCCATCACCGGCGCCACTGGTATTCACACCGAGCACCCGGGCCAGACCACCGCTGACACCATCGCCTACGGTCCAGTGGGCGAACCGGACCCGGCCAACCACTTCGTAGTGCTGGTCGAACTTCAGCATCCCACGATCCCCTGGGGCTCGGAAGTAGCAGCCCCCGCCGTGAGCGTCATCCTGCGCCAACTGTTCAAGCATTACGGGCTGTCGTCACGGCCCAACCATACGCAGCCTAGCCAAAGATGTTTGGGGCCACTGATTCCTCCAAACGGGTAGTACAGGGCGCCGACGACCACCGCGAGAGAGAACAGCGCGGGAGCAAGATGGGAACCGTTGCCTCGAATTGGGTGTATATCTCGTATATGAGGTGACGAGGGACACGAATTTGGAAGGATAGCCACGTATGTCACGCCTTCTGCCGCACCGCCTGGTTGGCATGTTCACCCTTCTGCTTCTTGCGCTTCCGCTATCCTCAAAGCCAACATCGACATCGGCGTCCGTACAGTCGTCCTGGGAATCGGCATGGCCCATGGTAGG
>JANWHO010000337.1 GCA_025450375.1 Chloroflexota bacterium | reverse complement strand
TGTTCACCGCATCCACTTCGTGACGGTTGAGTTGCTCCGCCAGATCGCGGCGAATGACCGGTTCGGCACGGGCCAGGTCGCGGTGCTCGATCACGAAGCAAATGTTGCTTTCCGATGATGCCTGGGAAATCATCAATACGTTGACTCCGGCCGCCGCCACGGCGCTAAACACCCGCGCCGCCACCCCCACCGCGCCGGAGAGCCCCACCCCTTGCACGGCTACCAGGGCCAGGTCATGGATGACTGTCACTGCCTTGACGGCGTGCGGGCTATCCTGGGGCAGGCGGGTGAGAACGGTGCCGGGATGCTCCGGGTTGAAGGTATTGACGATCCGAAAGGGAATGCCGGCCTCCACCGCCGGGACGATGGCGGCGGGAAAGAGCACTTTGCTGCCGAAGTACGCCAGTTCGGCTGCCTCGGCATAGGAGAGGACTGGGAGGCTCTGGGCTCCGGGGACGGCCCGCGGATCGGCACTGAGGATCCCATCGGCGTCGGTCCATTTCCAGATTTCATCGGCGCCCAGAAGGGCCCCGAACAGCGAGGCGGAATAGTCGGATCCATTCCGTCCCAGGGTCGTGGTGATCCCGTCCTCGGTGGCCCCGACATAGCCGGTGATTACCGGAAGCACCCCCGCATCCAGGAGCGGACCCAGTCGATCCCTGGTCCTTACTCGGCTTGGGGCCATGAGGGGCAGCGCCTTCCCGTGGCTGGCGTCGGTCAGCAACATTTCCTCGGCGCTCAGCGCCTCGGCCGGCTGCCCACCGGCTCTGAAGGCTGCCGCGACCAGCGGGGCCGACAACTTCTCCCCGTAGGCGCTGACTGCGTCCACCGACCGGACCGAAAGCTCGCCAAGCAGGGCGATCCCGGTACAAATCTCATGTAGCTCAATGAAGGCGGCCGCAATCTCGGCCTCCAGCCGCTGCCGCTCCAGCGGAAGTGCCACCAAGGCCGCGGCGGCCAGATGGCGTTGCTCCAGGCTGGCCAGGTGTTCTTCCACCGAGGGAAGCACTTTCCGGCCCTGCACGGCCAGTTTGGCGACCCCGATCAAACTGTCGGTGACGCCACCCATGGCCGAGACGATGACCACCGGCGTCCGGTCCCGGTAGCGCAAAACCAGGGCCGCCGCGTCGCGGATCCGCGCTCCATCGGCCAACGAGCTGCCGCCAAACTTCATCACAATCATGCTGAACTCTCGTGCTCCTCTTGACGCCCGGCGTGCGGCCGGATCCCTTCCAGGGTGAGGCGCAGGCGCGCGCTTCCCTGCCACTCATTGGAAGATAGCGTAAATGCCGCGTCCACCAGGCCCTCGGGCTGCCAGGTAGGATCGCTATTCCACCACAGCACCTCCTGGCACACCTGCCGGTCGTCCGCCAACACCAGCTTGGTATGGCGATCGCCGGCCCCTACAGATCGTCGCCCTACCACCCGCAAGCCCAGACTGGCCAGGATCGGGGGCCGATTCCCCTCGCTGTAAGGGGCCAGGCGGGTCAGAATCTGATACAGCGACCCCTCCCCCACCCCACGGGTCACCACGTCGCGCCAGGGCACCACGGCGTCAACGTTCAGGGAAGGACCGAGGACCAATCCCCGCCGTCCTACCGCCTCGACAAAGCGTTCGCGGAAGTAGTCGATCCCCTGGTCGGGGAGATTGAACCCCGCCGCATGGGAATGGCCACCCCAATGGCCGAGCAGATCGGTAAGCTCCGCCAAGATCTCCAGCACGCCGACCCCATCCGCCGACCGCGCCGAGCCGCGCGCGGACCCTCCGGCCGGGTCACGAGAGATCACCACTACCGTCCGCCCTAACTCGTGCAGCAGGTGGCTGGCCGCCACCCCGATGAGGCCAGGATGCCAGCCAATCCCCGCTAACACCATGGCGGGGGCGTCCGATGCCTGGTTTGCCAGGCATGCCCGCACGTCGCCGTCAAGCTCGGCCGCCAGCTTTTTCCGCTCCGTATTGAGGGCCCACAACTCGGTTGCGAGGGTCCGGGCGCGATCCAGATCCTCGGTCAGGAGCAGTTCCACCCCGACGCGGGCATCAGCCAGCCGTCCAGCCGAATTCAGGGCCGGGGCCAGACGGAAGCTGATCGGCTCCGTATCCAGTTCCCAGGCCGGCGGTCCGGAAAGGTCCAGCAGCGCCCGAATCCCTGGCCGAGACTCGCGCCAGATCTGGCCCAGGCCGCGGGTCAACAGGGCGCGATTGGTGGGGGTCAGGGGGGCCACGTCGGCCACGATCCCGAGGGCCACCAGATCGAGGTGCCGATATTCCCCGGCGGCTCGGCCCATCTTCTGGGACAAGCCTCGGGCGAGCACATAGGAAACGGCCACTCCCGGCAAGCCCCAGAGCGGATCGGAGGTCGGTAAGTGCGAGGAATTGCACACCGCCACCGCCTCGGGGACCGGGCCCATTTGCTGGTGATGGTCGGTGATCACCACATCGATCCCCAGCCCCCGCGCTTGTGCCACCGCGTCCGCGTCCGATGTTCCGCAATCACAGGTCACCACCAGACGGCAGCCTTCCGCCGCCAGCCGCTCCAATACGGAGCCGTCCAGGCCGCGGGCTTCAAGCAGGCGCCGGGGTAGATGGTAGGAGACCTCCGCCCCCAGGGAGCGGAGGGCGCCGACCAGTAAGGCGGTCGCGGTTTGTCCAGCGGCGTCATAATCGCCCCATACGCAAATCGATTCTCCGCGTTCGATAGCTCCGGCGATCCGATCGATTGCCGTGGCCATCTGGGGATAGCACCGGGGATTGGGGAGCCGAAATTGCAGGGGGTGCAAAAAGGCCCGCGCCGCGTCCGCGTCCCGGTGCCCGCGGCGCCAAAGAATGGCGCGTATCACCTCGGGTTCGGCGGGGAGGTACTCCGTCGGCGCTCCCGGTCCGTCGGGCAAGTGCCAGTGACGCTTGAGAACTGCCTGCTTGCCCATGATCGCCTTTCCCGCCGGCTCAGGTGCCAACACTCGGATCTACCTCCTATGGTATCGTACCCTATAGCGATCCCGAACTTATACGAGGAGTTGTGCCCATGTTAATCACTCCAATCGCGTTTACCGTCCGCGATCGCACGGTGCGTTTTTCCGCCATGGCGGCCATTCCGCTCCCGCCGTGGTCTGGTGTACCGGTGGCGCTGCCTCTTGAGGTTGATGGGGAGAGCCTGAATACCGCCAGGTCGTACCTCGATCCCGGTAGTCTTCTAGCCCGCGACGAGGAGGGAGATGACGTCCGCTGCGCCGCGATCGTGGACCCAGAAGGCAGCCACACCTGTGAGACCGACACCGTCCTCATGCTCGTGCAATGCGGCCCCTTTGAGTACGTGCGGGACCGGAAGGGCGACCTGTAGATGGATGCCCAGCCTCAAGCAAGCGCCATCGGAGAAGAGGAAGCCCAGGGGGGGCCGCACGACGCCACGGCCAAAGCGCCCAGCATGGAGGTACGCGAGGAGTCAGTCCCTCGGGCTCCTACCGCGCGCCGGATGCGTATTCCCGCCCGCCACAATGCCAACCTGAACCGGGTGGTGGAGCGGATGAATGATGATCTTCATCTTCAGCAATTGTGGAAATGCGCCAATGTTACCGCCGTGGATCGGTTGAGGATGACCGATCACGGACCCGTGCATGTGCGGATCGTGGTCAACATCGCCCTGCGTTTGCTCCGCTTGCTGGGGGACGCGAAGGTGGAGTTCGGGATCGTCCGCGACTATGACATGCGGCCCGAGGATGCCGAGGTGGTGGTGGTCCTCGCCGCCGCCATGCATGACCTCGGGATGAGCATCCACCGGTCCAACCACGAGCAATACAGCCTGATCCTGGCGGCGCCCAAGATCCGCGAACTGATTACCGGTATCTATGATGAGCCGGAGCGGACGATCATCACCAGTGAGACCTTGCACGCGATCATCAGCCATCGCTCGGACATGCGCGGCCTGACCGCCGAGGCCGGGTGCGTAAAAGTGGCCGATGCCCTGGACATGGCGGAGGGCCGCTCCCGCATCCCCTTCCATGCGGGGAAAATTGACGTTCACTCCCTGTCCGCCGCCGCCATCGATAGCGTGACGATCGGCAAGGGCGACCATCGGCCGATTGGGATCACGGTGGCGATGAACAACTCGGCCGGGATCTTCCAACTGGATGAGTTACTGAAGCCGAAGATTGTGTCCTCCGGGATCGCCGAGCATATCGAGGTCACGGCCACCATCGCGGGGGAGACCGAGCGCCGGCTGCTCCCGGTCTACCATTTTTAGCCCGGTGGGCCTTTGGCTGAGGCCGGATGGAAGGAACGGGACCGGCTGCGTCCGGGTGTGGCCGCATGGATACCTCTGTATGCCGCTGCCCTGGCAGTTCTTCATGCTGAATGGGAGGCCATCCCATTCAGCATATTTTAGTGCTCCCCACAGGTGCTGGCGAAGAAATAGGCATTGAAGTCCACCGTGCCGGGGCTGCTCGGGTCGATGAAGTGATACGACTCGCGGATCGTCTGGTGGGTGAACAGGCCGGGGAGCAGTCGTGCCAACTGGCCGTTTACGTCGGCGGCCAGGGTCTCTCCCGCCGATGGGGTGGCCGCATGACCAAAGGTGAGCAGGAGCCCCAGGCGTTCGCCGCGGAAGGGACCGAATGCCTGGCGAAGCCGGGTGGCCGATGGTCCGCTACCATCCGCGTTGCCCGCGACGGTGAGCGCGTGCTTCCGGAGCACCAGGGTCAATTGACAGGGGAGCGCGGTAGGCGTGGCGGAACTGGTGGCCGTGCGGGTGGCGGTGGCGGTCGCGGTCGCGGTACGGGTAGCGGTAGGCGTGGCGGTGCTGATCGCGACCCGGCCGGGAATGCTCGTTGGGGTGGGAGTGGTGGTCGCGGTTGGCGTATTGAACGCGGTGGGAGTGCTGGTCGGGATCGGCATAGAGACCCCGGAGACCGTGTTGGATGCCAGAAACAGGACCATCAGAGCTAGCATGAGGTCGGCGAATAGCCAGCCCCCCAGCGAATAGGTATCGCGAAAGCCGGAGCGCCCACGCACCGCTTAGTCGCTTCCGACCAGGGGACGGGTTGGTCCGGAAGACGGATTGGGCACGCTTCGACTCTGGATGGCGCGGGCCAGGTCACGGAGCGCGCCCGCCGCTTCTTCGATCGCCGAAGTGGCCGCCACCTGGCGAGCCTCGGCCGAGGTCATGGCGCGGGAGAGCGCGTTTGCCGCTGCTTCCAGGTTGACCGGATTGAGCGAGCGAATGGCGGGAAGCGTGCCCTGAAAAGCCTCGCTGGCCCGGCCCAGCGAGGCGGCTGAGTCGGCCAGTCCCCGGTGGACGCCACCGAGCGTGGTGTTGAGGTTCTGGGTCGCGGCGGAGAGGGCGGCAGCCGAGCGTTCAAAGGATGTGCTTGAGCCGGAAACGCGCGCATCGGCCGCTCCCAGCGTGCTGGAAATGCTCTGCACCCCGGCGGCGAGGGCACTCATGGCTGCCTGGAGTTGGGCCTGTACCACCGCCAATTGTGGGGCCACCGCCTCACGGGCCTCGATCTCTCGCCTTGGATCTCCAGATACGCCGTCCCCCCGGTCCCGAGATCCGACCATGGCGCCCGTCGCGGTGGCCAGGGAACGGATGGCGCCTTCCAGTACTCCGTGCTCGTGGGCCAGATGATCCCGGAGATCGGCGAAGTCAGCCGAGAATTGGCCCACCTGGCGCCCCAGATCGGCGATCGCGGTCAGGTTTTGTTCGGCCGCGTCGGCCAACAGTCCCCCGGTCGAGTTAAGCTGATCCGCCGCCGTGCCGTACGCCTGGTTATGGAGGCTCATCTGCGCTCCCACGCTTCTCAGGCCGGATGCCAGCACGTTTTGCTGGCTGGTCAGTTCGGCAAGCTGGTCGCTGAGCGTGGTGGCAATGGCGCGCGCGCCGGCCAGCATGGCCGATACGTCTTGATGAAACCCGTTCAGTCCGCCTATTGTCTGACGAAGCTCCTGGCCGAACCGGAGCAGGCCATCTACCTCGATCTGGCGTGCCTCGGCCAGGACGGTTATCTGCTGGTTGTAGCCCGCCAGCTCATCAAGGAGATTCTGGCTGGCGGCGCGGAACTCGAGGACAGCAGCCGGCAGCGTGGTGGCCTGGGCGAGACTGCCGGCCGCCTTCCAGACCGCGTGCTGCAACTCCCGCTCGAGCACCCGGGCCACGGCCTCGCGTCGGGCCTGTACCACGTTCAGACCGGCATGGATGAGGAGGGTGGCGCCCAGGATCAGGATCAGCACGGCCACGTCCCAGGTGGCAATGTCGCTGAGGGTAGGTTGGGTCCAGGTGTAGGGGCCGGGTCTGCCGAAGTGATTCTGCCAGAGGAGGAGGAAGGACTGCTCGTGCAGCGCGGGATTCCGCATGGCGCTTGCGTAGGCATCGGCGGCATAGCGGAGGCCCCACCAGGTGAGGAGGACGGGAACCAGCACCAGAATGTTCCGAAGCACCTCGAGGACGGCGAGGATAGTGCTCTCGAAGGCCGTGTTGCGCACCGCGTTGGCGATCGACGATGGATCGATGGCCCGGAACACATCTACTCCCGACCAGCGCCCCGGAGTGCCGCCTGGCCGTAGGTCGCGGTCCAGAACCTCCAGTCGTTCGGCGCCCTGGGTATCGAAGGGATACACCAGGCGTGCCAGGTCGCTTGGCTCCGTCCGACCATCAAGGCCGTCCAAAGCCTGCCCCAGCCGCCGCAGGGCGCTCATACTGACTACGTGGCCACTCGAAGGGCGACGGAGCAGGCCCCGCAAAGGGGCTGGGCCAAAGCTCATCGGCCATACGCCCTGGGAGCGCTTCGGCGCATCGTATGGCCCCAGGCGCGAAACATCAATCGTCCCGCCTGGTCGTCCTCTTCATCGAGCCGGTTCGGCCACACGGACCCGGCGCGAAACCAGGCGGCAGCCGCCCCAGTGACATCCTCCGCGCGGAGGGCGGCGCGCAACTCGCCCTCAACTTGCACCAGTGTCTCGGCATCCTCGACTCTCTCCCAAGGCAGGCCAGGATCGGAGGCGTCAACCTGGCGCGTCAGCTCGGCGGCGCGAGCAATCCGCCGGGGATCGTCGGCTGCCATGGCCTCCCTGAGGCGCTGAAGCGCCCGCGATTGGTCCAACTCGGCGACCGCCAGCAGTTGGGCCAGGCGCGGGCTGGGCGGTTGCGGAAAGTGCGGCGTGGCATCCACGGGGGAGAGCCGGTCTGTGATCCCCAACGGTCGGCGCCGGGCCACCCGACGGCAGGCGTCTCGGCCCGCCTGCCGGAGTGCGGGAGAGAGGTCGCACCCGAGCCGGACCGCCTGCCACCATGCGTCCCGCAGCGCCGCGTCGGGCGCCCCATCTCGCGCGAGGGCCCTGAGGCTGGCCAGCGCGTCCGTTCGTTCGGCGGCCTGCTCCCGGCCCAACTGCTCCCGCCGGCCAAACGGCTGCCTGGCGGCCTCGGTATCCGCCGCCCCGGCCCGATCAGTATTAGGGGTCATCATCGATATCACTCTCCAGGCACGTGGCCTCGTACTTACCAAAAGGCCCAGGGTTCTACCCGACGTCGTGCTCCGGGATCGGGAAAGACGCCGCCTTGTGCCAGGCGCTTCGCGCGCCGCCGGGTCGCCGCGACTTCCTCCTCGCTAACCAGCGCGCACAGCTCAGTGTACAGGGCCGCGTCCGGTTGCAGGGCGATCCGCAAGCGGGCCAGATCTTCCAGGAGACAGGCATGGATGGCTTGGCCGGCGAAATCCCAAATCACCGTCCGCAACTTGGGCTCGGGATGGAAGGTTAATCCATGGTCAATGGCCCAGGTTCGTCCATCGAGGGCTCTCAGGCAATGTTCGTTCTTCCGGTCAGCGTTATTCAACACCACGTCAAGCAGGGCGATGCGTTCGGCGGCCCTGGCGTCACGCCGTACCGGCGAGTGGAAGTATTCTTCCGTGTCGTGCTCGATGAACAATTGCATCGAGCCAACTCCATACGGGCCATCGCGAGTGACGGTCGGCGGTACCAGCCCCCAACCCAGCGCCTCGCTGACCAGGTAGGCGGCCATTTCACGCTTAAATAGAGTGCCATGGGGAAAGTCCCACAGTGGCGATTCACCACGGCGTGGTTTGTAGATGGCATGGCTTTCGCCGGCCTCATTCTCACCCTCCATGGTGACCAGGAAGGTGCCGTTCGAGCCCCACATGATTGGCCGGCAACGAGTGATGATGGCTGACTCTAGGAGGGCGCGTATATGGGGCTCCGATGGCGCCCAACTGGTGCCGGCCGTCTGCCGCTCTACCGCGCCCATGTGGTTATCTTGAACACCCTTCCGCGCCATGACCCAGTCCTCCCGTCTTCAGATTACCGGAAAGCGGCACATTCGCGGCGGAGAACCGTAATTTGCTAGAATCCTTTTTCGGAGGAACACGATGAAGGCAGTCTTGCAACGAGTGACCGATGCCTCGGTGGAGATCTTCGCCGATGCCCATGCCGCCGTCCCGCATACGGTGAATCGGATTGGCCGCGGCTTCGCCGTCCTGTTGGGAGTGGCCCAGGGCGACACCACCGAGCAGGCGGACAAACTGGTGGAGAAGATGACTGGGCTCAGAGTGTTCGCCGATCCCGACGCCAAAATGAACCTGGACATTCGCCAGGCCGGCGGGGCCTTCCTGGTGATCTCGCAGTTCACCTTGCTGGCTGATACGCGGAAAGGCCGCCGACCCAGCTTCATCCGCGCCGCTGATCCCGCCACCGGCGAGGCGCTCTACCGCTACACGACCGAGCGCCTCCGCGGCCTGGGGTATGAGGTGGCCACGGGGGAGTTCGGCGCCCACATGGTGGTCCACATCGCCAACGACGGGCCGGTGACGATCCTGCTGGATACCGATCAAGCATGATTGCTCGTCGGAATACGGCATTTGCTCTACGTCGCGTGACTACAAGATCGAAAGATCGCGCCATGGTTGACATCACCTATCTTGCTCACTTAGAGTTCTACTCACAACCTGGTACATAGAAGTCGCGCGAGAGGGATCAGGGACACGATATAGAGCCTGTCAGGACAAGTGAACCGCCGCGGGAGCTGTCCGGTGGGGCAGCCTGGCGGATGGGAAAAGATGACAAATGAAGCGACGAGCTGGGCCACGAGCTGTCCTTGGCGCCGCCCTTTCCCTCACCGTGATCCTGGCACTGTTCCCG
>JANWHO010000336.1 GCA_025450375.1 Chloroflexota bacterium | reverse complement strand
TGAAGAAGGCGGCCACGCTGTCCTGCGCGTCCAACCCCCCGAAGTCCTTGGTAAAGTAGCCACTATTACTCCAACGTTGCAGGGTAGTCCCCGCGTCCAGGAACGGAGCGCAGCCGAAGATGAAACGCGGGTCGAGGTGCAATTCAGGGATCAGGGGGCCTGGTCCGGTCTCGGCGTTGACCAGGGTGAGATACCAATCGTCTCCCACCCAGCCGTCACCGTTGCCAAGGCCAATCGGGGTCAGCCCAGCCGCCTTCACCTTCGCGCACGCGGCCTCGAATGCGGCCACGTCATGGGGAATCGCGAGGTGAAGGCGCTGGAAGATGCTCCTGTTGTAGAGGACCGCGACGGCGGCCACGATACTGGGCGCGGCATAGACATGCCCTTGGGCCCGCCCGGTAGGGGTCAGCGCGTCGTTGTATGCGGCGAGCATTCCGGGTGGGAGAGCCGCCGCCCAGCCGCCGCGACGAGCCAGGGTGGTGAGATCGAGCAGCTTGTCCGCCCGCGCATAGCTGGGGAGCCCAGGCCCGCGCGGGGTGGTATAGATGAGGTCGGGAGGCGAGCCGGCGCTCAGGGCAAGCTGTAGCTTGTTATTGATATCGTCCAGACTGTAGGTGGTCAGTTGCACCTGCGTGCCGGGGTGACTGCTCTGGAAGCTCGTAGCCAGGGACTGAGCGAGCGGTCCCTCGGTGGGATCATCCGTACCATACCAGACGCGAAGAGTGACGGTGGAGGCGGCGCGGCCAGATAACGCTCCAGTGGGCCCGCCGAGGAACCCAGCGCCGACGAACAGCGCGACAAGCAGCATTCGGAGTACAGCGAGGCGGAAGTTCCAAGGTGGTTCTCGGTAGGGGCACCGGGTACCCTCTGGGTGATGGGTGCCCTTGGCCGTCCGCACGGGGGCACCCACAAGGGGTGCCCCTACAACCGATGGCCGATTTGCGCCAAGCTGTAGGAGTCTCCGACCAAGGCGGGCCGTTCGCTCACCTTGGGTTGTTGCCGAGCGATTGTGCATTTGAATCACCGGTTTACGACCCCGCCCCGCGGCCAACGTCACTTCGTAAATGGCGTGCCGCGGGGAAGCGCCGCCATATCCTGCTCGCTCCCGAGCATGGAGAGCTTCTGGCCCGGCGGGATATCCAGGAGGGCGCTGAAGGCTCGCAGATAGGAGATCCGGTCGTTGTTCTCCTGCTGATGCGTAATGTACCCCAGCATTTGCGCCGCGCCGCTGAGCGCGTAGAAGCCATATTTGACGTTGTAGGCCAGGGCGTTTCGCGTCACATGTTGCTGGGCGGCAATCTGGGACAGGGTCTTGGCGGCATGGAGTCGCAAGATCTGGGCCAGGCTGAGATGCAAGGTGCTGGTGATCGTCGCGCTGAGGATTCCTGGCTGGAACGAGGTGTATTGGGCCTTGCTGAAGCCAGCCGCGCAGGCACGAGTTTTGAGCAACAAGGGCGGATTCGGTTTGCCCGTGAAGTCGAGAGTGTCAAGCAAGTCGTGCGCGTTTTTGTCGCGATTGGTGAGCGAGGGGAGGTTGAAGATTTCCTCCGCCGTTTTGAGCACCGATTCAAAGCTATAGGTCGTGTGGCTGATCGCGCCTCGCCGGGCAAATGGCGAGATAGCGATCAGCGGCACCCGCTCCCCCAATCCCATGGCATCCACCTTCGGCGGCGTCACATGGTCGTAATAGCCGCCGAAGTCGTCCCATACCAGAAAGACCGCGGTGCTGCTCCAATCCGGACCTTGCATCAGGGCGTTCATTTTGGTCACGAATGCGTCCTCACCGGCACACATGGAGAACGGTGGATGCGTGCTCTCGAGGAAGGTCGGAGTGACCCAGGTAAACGCCGGCAGATCTCCCTTCCGCGCGTCCGCCGCGAACTGCGCCTGATTCTTCACTTTTTGGCTCCAGAGCGAGGTGTTCCGAATACTGCCGAAGGCATCGAGCACGGAGAAGAGATACCCGTAATCCGGTTGCCGCGCGGCGTAGTAGGTCCAGGGAACTTTCATTTTCTGCATCACGTCGGCCATGGTGGAGAAGTTGAAGCAGGTTCCTGCCTTCTGGAGCTTCCCATCCGGGCCCAACGCCTGGGTGTAGCCGGCGGCGCTGCTGTCGCAGCCCCAGGCGAGGGCGGCATTATTTTGTGGATTGGTGACCACGCCCCCAGATTGCGCGGCCACGCTGTACAGGTGATTGGGGAAGGTTGGTCCCACCATGGAGGAAAACATATGATCGCCCAGGACATAATGCTGGGCATAGCTCCAGAAGTTCGGAATATCGCTCTGGGTATATTGCTCAAACCCTGCCAGATCGCCGTTCAAGTCGGCGCCGGGGATCCTGGAAAATCCATTCATCTTCCCGCCCGCCAGACCGGCAACCGCGTTCCCGTATTCGTGGTCGATGTCGTGCCAGCCGAACGGCGGAGCATGCGGCATGGCGAACGTTCCCAACGCGGCATCCTTCGCGGTGATGGCACCGTCGCTGCCGGGGTAGCGGCCGAAGACATTGTCGTAGGAATGGTTTTCCAGAATTACGAAGACGATGTGTTTGATCTTCGAGCGCGCTTGCTCAACTTGCGTCGCATTGGCTTGCTCAAGCTGGGGCGCCTTGGGAGGCGCGGCATGGCCGTCCTCATGGAGAAAAAACGCGATTCCGAACCCGAGCCCGAGAATCACGCACGCGGCAAGGATCGACACGGGGGATGTAAGCCGGGATTTATTCAGGGTCATGCCTCACGTATCCAGTAGATGTCCCACGGGGAACGCGCGGACAGAGCCGATACATACACCGGCGGACGCCTACTCATTGTCTTTTCCCGATCTTCAGTATAGCGTGGCGCCTGTAGCGGTACCGGCATAGGACACGGGCAGGCGCGCCTCGCGCGCCGTCCGCCGGTGAGCGTATACTGAGGGTATGACGATCACATTGAACATTGCCTACTTCGAGGAAGCGGGGATCCGCTGCCCACACTGCCGCCAACACCAATTGACCAAGGAGCAGGTGGTGCGCCGAATGGAGTTCGCCGGCCACGCGGTGCTCGTGGTGGAGTGCGGCCTCTGTCACTCGCAGAGCACGGTCCGCGAAAAGTCGGACGCGCCCAAAACACAGGACCAAACGTACGCCTTCCACCGCTACAGAAAATAGCGTAGGATGGAGGCCATGGTGCCTCCGACCTTCCCCGCTCACCCAGTCCGCGCGGCATGGCGAGACAGCCTGCTCGCCTTTTTGGCCTACGCGGCGATTACCGCCATCATGTTCTGGCCGGTGGTGCGTGGCCTGACCAACACCTTTCCCGTGGACCTGGGCGACCCTCCGAACGAGTCGTGGCTGGTGGCCTGGGGGGTGCATGCCCTGACCACCGATCCGGCCAGCCTGCTTCAGGGGAACATCTATTTCCCCCACGCTCATGCCCTAATTTATAACGACAACCTGCTCGGTCTCCTACCCATTTCCACCCCAGTCTATCTTCTCAGTGGCCACAACACTGCCCTCACCTATAACGTGCTCTACCTCCTGTCCTTTGTTCTGTGCGGCCTGTTCACTTTTTGGCTGGCTCGGCGGCTGACCGGGAGCGTGGCCGGCGCCTTTCTGGCCGGGATCATCGTGGCCTTTAGCCCCTATCGGATGGTGCATCTCTCGCACTTGAATCAGCTTTCCGGCCAGTGGATAGCCCTGATTCTCCTGTTCTGGGAGCGGGCGCGCGCCGCCGCCCGGCCCGGCGCCACGTCACGGCTCTGGCCGGAATTGGCCGCCATGGCCCTCTTCATCGTTCTCCAAGCTCTGTGCAGCATCTACTACACGGTCTTTCTCGCCACCTGTCTCCTGATCTATCTGGGGCTGGATATCGCGATCTCCGGCTGGCCGCTGGTACGCCGATTCGCGCTCGGCGCGGCCGGGTCGGCGGTGGCGGCCGGGGTGGTGTTGCTGCCCGTGATCGTGCCCTATCTCCAGCTTCAGAGTCGGGTGGACACGGTGCGTGGTCCGGCACAGGTGCTCTATTTCTCCGCCGATCTGCGCGATTTTCTCCACATGCCGCGCTTCAGCTCGCTCTACGGCTGGACGGAATCCGCCCTTGGGGTGCCAGCCCATGACGCGCATCAGTATTTGTTCCCCGGAATCGTGGCCGGCGTTCTGGCGGTGATCGGCTGGCGCTTGCGGCGATTACATCCCGAGATCCGGATCTACGGCATCTTGCTGGCGATCACGGCCATTCTCTCATTGGGGCGCGAGCTTAAAGTGTTTGACCGGGTCTACTCTATCCCCCTCCCGTACGCGCTGCTATATGATCATGTTCCCGGCTTCCATGGTTTCCGCGATCCGGCCCGCTTTTTCTACATCGGTTACTTTTGTCTCGCCCTGTTGGCCGCCTGGGGGATGGGGAGCCTCCTTCAGCGTGTCCGCGGATGGCGGGCTGCCGCCGCGGTCCTCCTGTGTCTGGCGGCGCTGCTGGAATACTGGGTAGCGCCGGTCGCCACCCCTCATGTCGCGGTTGGGGCGGCGATCCCACCCGTGTACCAGTGGTTGGAAGGACGCCCGCCAAACACGCCGGTATTGGAGTTACCGATCGGACAGCAGAACGCCACCATCTGGTCGGAACAGGCGTTGATGACCTACTATGCCACCTACCACTGGCAGCCTATCATCAATGGGGTGGGAGGGTATACCCCACAAGGATACGAGATGGATGCCGCCATCCTTAATCGCTGGCCGTCGGTGGATGCCGCCCACCTGCTGCGCCAGTGGGGGGTACGCTACGTGATCTGGCACCCCGCCTGGGTGGGTCGGCCCGGACCTGCCAACAGCTCCCAGACTCCGGTCACTTGGCGTGGGACGGATGGGACCATCGTGTACGCGGTGCGATAGATGGTTACACTGGTTTTAGGCCGAAGACTGGTAGCGGGAAGGATCGCGCGTGAGTGACAAAGTGAGGGTTTCGGGCGGCGGGGCCGGCATACCGGCGATCGATCTGGAGTATATCGAGCGGATACTCCACGAATTGTGCCGCATCCCGAGCCCCACCGGCTTCACCGAGGCCGCTATCGGCTTCGTCGAACGGGAGTTTGAGAGTTTGGGAGTGGCAAGCAGGCGCACTGTAAAGGGCGCGCTTGTCGCCACTTTGCCTGGCGCACTACCGGGAGGAGCCCGGACCCTGGCTGCTCATGTAGACACTCTGGGCGCCATGGTCGCGCATATCCAGGAGAAAGGCCGCCTTCGTCTGACCCAGCTTGGCAGCTATCCCTGGAACGCCATCGAGGGCGAATATTGTACGGTCCATGCCTCGGGTGGTCAGGAGTACACCGGAACCATTATGGTGAGCGCCGCGTCCGCCCATGTTCATGGGCCGGGTACCGCCTCAATGGCCCGCGGCGCCGACACCATGGAGGTGCGCCTGGACGCCCGGACCGGGAGCGCCCCGCGGACCCGTGCCCTGGGAATCGAGGTTGGTGACTTCGTGAGCCTGGACCCACGCACCACGGTCGCGGGCGACGGCTTCATCAAGTCGCGCCATTTGGATGACAAGGCCGCGGTCGCCTGTCTCCTTGGGGTGATCAAGGCCCTTGATGGGAGGCGTCCCGCTCTCATGTCCCACTTCTTCATCAGCAATTACGAGGAGGTAGGCCATGGGGCGGCCGCCGGGATCCCCGGCGACACCGAGGAGTTGATCGCGGTGGATATGGCCGCGATTGGCGAAGGTTTCCAGACCTCGGATGAATTCAGTGTGACCATTTGCGTCAAGGACGGCTCCGGGCCGTACGACCATGGGCTCAGCAATCGGCTGCGCGCCCTAGGGGATACCCACGGAATCCCCTACAAAGTGGATATTTACCGGTACTACAGCTCGGATGCAAGCGCCGGCCAGCGCGCGGGCGGCGCCTATCGGGCGGCGCTGATTGGACCAGGCGTCGATGCCTCGCACTCCTTCGAGCGGACCCACCGGGAGGCTCTTTGGGCAACTACCGCCCTGTGCCTCGCGTATCTGCTCGACGCCTGAGACTTTGGTCATCACAGTGGCTAGATAGTGACATAACAGCTGTTGCTGAGGCAGCTCCACTGATTGAAGCAGGTATCCTGGCAGCCAAAGCCCATCACCTCCGCCGACTCCCAGGGGTCCGGTTGCAGATCCTTGATCGCACGTCCGAAGCCGGAGGCTTCCAGCGCCTGCTGTGGATCGTCCCGCAGGCGCTCGCGGAAGGCTGGGTCTTGCCGAACCTGATCGAGGAACGCATCGATCAGATCCCGATACCGATCAGCCATGTATGCTCCGCTCTTCGCTACTTCGCGCCCACCCTTGCATCATGCTGGATGGGGATTCCCTCCCCATTACCAAGCGGTTGCGTGACCAACCGGGTTCTTGTATACGTTTGGGACGGCTGCTACGCTGGGGGTGCTCATTCCAGGCAAGGTTCATTCGGGAGGAAGCGTACGGTCCGCGGCGGCGGGGTTCGACGGAAATTCACCAAGAACTCGGCAATCGCGTCTTGTATACGGGCATGGAGGGTTCATGCGCTATCGCCAACAGTATAGACGCTGCGGAAAGAACAATTGCCGTGTGTGCGCCGAGGGACCTGGGCACGGGCCGTACTGGTATGAGGTGTGGCGGGAAGGCGGGCGCCCGCGGACCCGCTATATTGGGAAAGACTTGCCGCCTGACGGCGACCGGATCGCCAAACGCTCCGAGGAAGCACCGGCGATCCTTGTGGCCGAGGGACCACTCGCCCCTGCTCTTCCGCGCGCCCCTGGACGCGCCGTGGTTACCTCCTCGCGCGTCATCCAGCCACCAACCGATACCCACTTACGCATCCTTCTTCTGGGCCAGTTCCGGGTAGAGGTCGAGGGGAGCCCGATCGTCGAGTGGCGGCGTCAGTCGGCGGCAACCCTCTTGAAACTCTTGTTGCTGGCCGATCAGCAGCGCATCCGTCGTGAAGCCGTGATGGCCGTGCTTCGGCCCAGCGGCACATCGGATGCCGCGCGGTCGGCGGTAGCGACCGCGATTCATGCCCTCAGGCACGCGCTTGAGCCCAGTCTGCCGGCCGGCCACCCTTCAAGGTACATCGCCCAAGAGGGAGACGTGCTGACCCTTCTCCTTGGCCCCGAGGACTTTGTCGATGTGCTCGCGTTCGAGCGCGCGTTGGCGGCGGCGGATACGGCGGCGGACCCCCTCGATGCCCTGGAAACGGCGGCTGACCTCTATGGCGGCGACCTCCTCCCCGAGGAGTCGTCCGAGTGGTGCCTGGCCGCCCGAGAAGCGTTTCGCCTTCGCCGGCATGGCGCGCTCCTGGCTCTCCAGGAGGCTCTTACCCGCCATGGCAGGCACGACGCGGCTGTCGCGGCCCTGCATCGCCTCCTCACCGCCGACCCCACCCAGGAGGAGGCGGCCCAGAGATTGATGATGCTGCTTGCCCGTCAAGGACGGAGGGCGGAGGCTCTCCGCATCTACGAACGGGTAAAGCAGGCATTGCGCCGCGAGGTGCGGGCGGCGCCGTCGGTGGAGTTGGAAGCCCTGGCGCGGACCCTACGCGCGGGAGACTCCCTTCCCCGGCGGGCGCGGCAATCCGCGTTCACCGCGCCCACCGCGCGGGCAGCCGCGCCCGCCGACCCCAGGCGTGGCGGTCCCGTACTGATTGGCCGGGAGGCCGAATTGACTCAGATACGGGCTTGCCTGGACGCCGCCCGCACGGGCAGGGGCCAGCTCGTCCTCCTGACCGGCGAAGCAGGGATTGGGAAGACGCGCCTGGCGGAGGAGGTGGCCGAGGCGGCGAACCTGTTGGGCTTTGCCGTATTGTGGGGCAGGAGCGGAGAGGGCGAGCATGATGTACCGTACGCATCGTTTTCGGAGGCCCTGCGCGCCTTCAGCCGGCTGCGTCCCACCAAGGCTTTGCGGCGCGAGCTGCAGGGCGCCGAGGCGGTGCTTGACCTTGTTCCCGAGCTGGCCACCCTAGTCAGCCTAACGCCCCCGGCGCCGCTAGGAAACCCGGGAGCGGAACGGGTACGACTATGGACCGGGGTGAGGAGTTTGTTGGCCGCCGCCAGCCAGAGCCGCCCGATTGCTCTCATCTTGGATGATTTACATTGGGCTGATGAGGCGACCCTGGGGCTCCTTGCCTATCTGACGCGGCGGAGTGGTGACCTACGCCTCCTGTTGATGGGAACGATGCGCGATGATAGTCCGGTGGCGCATCCGATGCGGGAACTGATTCTGGAAGGGCACCGCCAGGGAGGGGTGACTACCATCGAATTGCGTGGGTTGCTCCCGGAGCAGGTGTCAACTCTGGCGGGCCGGGTGCTTGGCGCCCCGCTGTCCTTCGAGCGAGCCGCCGCGTTGCACGCGCAGTGCAATGGGAATCCCTTCTTTGTCACCGAGTTGGCGACGCTTCTGGCGGCCCGTCGCCAGGAGGGGGGCACGGCGGACCGGGCGAACCCGTCCGCCCTGGAGGGGGAGGAGGCACTGCCAGGTACCGTGCGGCAGACTCTGGCTCGACGTCTTGATCGTTTGGAGATGAACACGCGCGTTTTGCTGCGGGCCGGAGCGGTGATCGGCGTGCGTTTTAGCGCCGAGTTCGTAGCCATTTTGGCTGGGCGGGATCGAGTTGCCGCCGAGGACGCACTGGATGAGGCCGTGGCCTCCGGCTTGCTCCGCGAAGAGGCCGCGGGCTACGTTCTGGTCCATAACCTCCTCCGACGGGCTCTGTACGAGGAACTACTCCCGGGCCAACGGCGGCGCCTGCACGAACGGGCCGGACTGGAATTGGCGGCCCGCCATGAGCAAGGAGGGATCATCAGCGCCGAAACGGTCGCCTATCACTTCGTACGGACGAGCGACCGCCGGAGGGCCGCCCATTGGCTGGAAAGAGCGGGTGACCACGCGGCGACCGTGCATGCGCCGGCCCTGGCCATTCAGCACTTCTCGCAAGCCTGTGACTGTCTTGACGACCCGGTATTGCCCTCACACGAGGCGGGCCACCTGGACCCGGAGGCCCGAGCAACCCTGGCGAGGCTGCGCGAACGACTGGGCGATCTCCGGTTGCTGGAAGGCGACTATGCCGCCGCTCAGGAGGATTTTGCCCGCGCCCGAACCGTAGCCGCCACCCCGATGGCCGGCGCGGAGCTTTGGCGGAAAGAGGGGATGACCTGGGAAAAGCGTACCGAGTATGATCGCGCTCTGGCCGCCTTCGATCAGGCCGAGGCCGGATGTGAATCGGATGACCCTCGGACGCGCATGAGTTTCCTCTCCACCCTTGCCTTGAATCGTGGGGAAATTCACCTTGTCCGGGGGGAGTATGCGGCGGCTCTGGAATCTGCTGAGCGGGCTCTGGCGATGCTGGGAGCGGAGTGCGGGGACGCGACTGTCGCGCGGGCCCACAATTTGCAAGGGCGGATCGCCTGTGTGCGCGGCGAGTTCGACCTGGCGGAGGAGCGCCATCGAATCGCGCTGGCGATTTTCGAGCGGCTCCAGGATATGATGGGGACGGCGCTGATCTGGAATAGCCTGGGGGCGGTGGCCTGGTACCGCAGCGAGTACCGGCAGGCGGAACAGTGCTATCGTGAGACTCTGGCCTTGAAGGAGCGCCTCGGCGATCAGGACGGGATCGCCGGCACCTGGAATAATCTCGGCCTGATGGCCGCCAGCCGCGGTGACATTGACGAGGCGGAAGAATGCCATCGCCGCGCGCTGGTGATCCAGGAGCGAACTGGGAATCAACTCGCGGTGGCCCATTCCTTGAATTCGCTTGGGCTCATGGCGTACCAGCGCTGCGACTACGACAATGCCGATTCCTTCTATCACCGCGCCTTCTCCATCCTTGAGGAAAGTGGCGACCCCAGCGGTCTCGCGCACTGCCAGAGTAGTCTGGCATTGCTGGCGTTTGACCGAGGTGACTACGGTACGGCGGAACGGCTGTGTCTTGCCGGACTGGCAACCAGTGAACAACTCCAGCATCCGACCTCGGTGGCCCATGGCTGTGTCCATCTCGGAGAGATCGCCATCGCGCGCGGCGAGTTGCGACAAGCTCAAGAATGGCTGGATCGAGGACTGAGGTTAGGCCAGGAGGTGGGTTACGATCCGGCAATCGCCGATGGCTGGCTTCAGCAGGGTCGCCTCGCGTGCGAGCAGGGCGATTACTCGGCGGCGCTTCGCCTGTGGCGGCGCGCCCGGCGCCTGATCAAGCGGCTCGGAGGAGTCGAGGAGGAGCTCATCACCGGGTTGGAATGCGTGCGCGCGTATATCCTCTCGGGCAACACGGGGCGGGCCGCCCGCCTGTTCCGGGTCGTGTCCTTCGATGTCGAGCGGCGCGGAGTGGGTCCGGCCGCCCTGCAGGCGGTGCTGGTCCGCGCCGCCCTGGCGGTAGCCATCAACGATCATGGGGCGGCACGGGAAGCGGCAACGCGGGGCCTGGAGGTGGCGCGCGTCCGCGGGCAACGGCGCGAGGAGGGGCTGCTCCTGGCGATTCTTGGCCGCGCGGCGCTGGCGGCGGGGGATGTGCGGGAAGGGGAGATCCGGCTCCGTGAAGCCTTGAACTGCCTGGAGGCGATTGGGGCCGCCCTGGAAGCGGCACGAGTTGGGTTGACTCTGGCGGAATCGTTGCTAGGCCCAGGTGGTCAGCCGAACCCAACCGAGGCCCAGCAACTGCTGGCCGCGGCCCACGGGATTTTTCGCGAGCAGAACGCGATGGCCGATCTGGTAACTTGCGCGCGCCTAGCCGGTGTCTAATGGTCCGGATCGGTCACCGTGAGATGATGAACACGTATGCGGCGGCATGAGTTCGGTCGAATCCGGGCGTCAAGGTGATGGTCGAGGAGATGTCGCGTCGAGCGCGCAGCCGAGCCAATAGCTCGGGGTCGGAAGCGGGAACGATCAAGGCCGCTCCACTGCCTGGCAGCGGAAGCGGAACGGGAGCCGAAGGCGAAAACGTCCGCAAGGTCCATTGGGGAGCCAGGGTTGAGATGATCCAGTCGTCGGAAATACCCGGCGCGATCGCCACGTCCAGTTGGCGCCTCAGGAGCGCCGGGATGGCCCGTGCCATGACCGTCTGCATGCCGTCCATGGCGTACCAAGATGTAGGGCTGGTCACCTGCTCTCCGAAATAGCGGTGGATGCCGAGGGTGGAGGCGCCGGCGATCGGCGCCGCCACGACGAGAAAGGCGGCCAAGGCGGGGTTGGTCTTTGGGAACCCGGCTCGCGGGCGATGGAGCGGCGTCCGACCCTCGGCTGTTCGGATATCCCCGCTCGACGCGTTGTTCAAGCTCAGGGCCTGTCGAATGAATGTGGCGAGATATGCGAGGGGCAGGGCGGCGATCACGGCCAGTGGGGCGAGCGCGCCAATCGTGCGGGCGGCGTGGGGCGCCTCCGTGGTCAGGGAAAACATCCCGCCGGCCAGATTCGCCGCCAACCAGAGCAGCATGATCCGGGCATACCACGACGACCAGCGCCGCAGGCACACCCCCAGGCCAAGGAGGAAACAGGCTCCGGTGACCGGATCGAGCATCGGCGCGCCGGAAAGATTGTGCCGCCCATTCTGATCTCCTGCCACGGTAAACATCAAAAGGTAGGCTCGTAGATTGGACATCACAGCGGAGATCCGCTGATGGAGGTCGGGATATTGACTGAAAAGGGACAGGGAGCGGACGCGGGCAAGGGCGAAATCGGTATCCCGCACCAGCACGATGAGCGTCGGGGCGGCCGCCGCCACCAGGGCCAGCGGGAGAAGAAGCCGTATCTGTCGGGTGGCGAGGCTGAATGCCGGGTCGCTTCGACACCGCCACCACAGCAGGACGACGGCCAGGACTCCGGGGATATACGCGCCGGGATAGATGAGAAAGGCAGCACCCAGGGCGACCCCACTGGCCGCGAAATCAAAAGGCTTCCCGTCGCGCAAGGCAAGGATGAGGAAAAAATAGCCAAGCCCGGTCACGGCGGGGATCGGAATATCGGGCATGGCCACCCGTGAAAAAGTAACCGACCAGGGGGCGACCGCGATGAGGATCGCGGCGATCAGCCCAAGGGCAGGTCCGCCGCCAAATCTCCCCAAGAGGTAGACCACTCCGATGCCGCCCATGCCGAAGAGCGCGGACGTGACGCGCGCGGCGGTGATCGACGGGCCGGCGACTTTGAAGACACCGGCGATCGCGTAGAAGTAGAGGCTCGGGTTATGGCCGAAGTTTCCGGGCGCGAACGGTTGGAACGGCATATGCAGGAGGCGAATGGCGTCCTGCGCGCTATCGACCTCATCCGACCATACGCCTTCAGGCAGCCCGCCAAGGTGCCAGAGCCGGAGGCCCGCGCCGGCCAGTAGGATCAAAACCAGGACCGCCAGTTCGATCCGCCCCACGGGTATCCTACTGGTTCCCCGAGGATCGCCGAATGCCGCTTGCCGGCCATGGATCCCTAACCAGAGCAAGGCGATTCCCAGGCCACCCGCCCAGACCGCGCATGCCCAGGTCGAAAGATCGGAGCTAAAAATGTGTCCGTGGTAGGAATACGGGCCGATGCTCCAGAGGAGCGCGGCGAACGCCGCCGAGCCGCCCAAAGTACCGGCCGCGATGTCCATGGCGCTGGGGTGCGTGGACGCCGTGCCGGGAGCCGTACGTTGGCGTGGCCACGTCTGATCGATTGCAAAGGGGCGTCCAGTGATGAGCGCGCCGGCCGTGATGGCGATGGCGGTGGCCGCGAGAACCCAGAAGGGCACGGATGCCACGTTGGCTTGATGCTGGGCCAGGAACGCGCCTCCCACTCCTAGCAAGAGGAGAAGTACACGTCCGCGGGGGCGCGAAAAGGTTCGCGATAGATGTGCCAAGCTGCTGATCGCCTCCTCCTCATCCTGACCGTATCTGGGGCAATCCGGAGGCAGTATAGCATCAGTTCGCCGAAAGTAAGTGAGGGTTCGCCAAGCGTCCTCCTCGCTGAAAGAACCACCACAGCAGCAGTACACCCGCGCTCATGCTGCAAGCCCCGGCCAGGAAGGCCGGGGTGAAGCCGGCGCGCTGTTGAATGGCACCGCTAACTGCCGGTCCCAGGCTGAAACCGATACTCCAGGTGACGGCATACAGGCCGCTGATCGTGGCGCGCTGCTCGGCGGGGACACTGGCCATGGCAAAGGCGTTGTAGACCGGATCGCCCATGGAGCGGAAACCGTTCCGCAGCAGCTCACCGGCCATGGAGGCGGCCTGGACGGGGGCCAGGGTGAGAAGGAGAATCGCGGGGACTCCCCCGGCTTGCATGGCAATGGCGGCTCGCGTGGTCCCCAGTTTGTCGGCCACTCGCGGGGCCAGAAGCACTAACCCGCCGCCGACCAGGCCGCTGATAGTGAGGAAGGTGCCCAGGCTGGCGGGCCGCATGCCGAAGCGGAGCGTAAGGTAGAGGCCGACAAAGCCGGCCACCGAGCCGCCGCCACAGGTGAGGAGCATGTCCGGTCCCAGCAGCCTCAGGTAGAGCCGCACGTCGTAGGGGGCTCGTTCGCTCTTGGGTTTCCGCGCGCGAGGGACATGACGGAGCAGCGGGAGAGGGATAGCGCCCAGGAACCCGACCACCACCACGGCCAGCATCCCCCAGCGCAGGGGACCGACCGAGCGTGACGATTCACCGAGGACGCGCGCCCCCGCCGCGACGACCTGACCACCAAGCAAATAGCCAAGTGAGCCCGCGCCCCAGAGCAGGAACGAGTTGAGCGCGAAAAGACGCACCCGCCGATCGGGTCTCGTACTCGCGGCCAGGAGGGGAATAGCGCTGACCCAGTACATAGTGGCGATCACCCCATTGGCGAGTGAGAAGATGATCAGGACAGGAGCGGTGTTGGTGAGTGCGAGGCCCAGCATGGTAAGGGGATTGACGAAACCAGTAATCAACAACAGGGGGCGTTGGCCAATGCGGTCTCCCAGGAGGCCGATGGGGACGGCGGCGATCAGGCTGCTGATCGCGGACATGGCATTGATAATGCCAATGAACTGGCGGTCATACCCCTCGGCGTAGAGATAGAGATTGAAGACCAGGCCGAAGATGGCGAGAGTCAGCCCTTTGGAAAGCGTATACCAGAGAACGATGCGGGCGGTGTGGCGGGCATGAGGACTGAGCGGATCGGTCATGGGCAGGCGCCGCCAACCCACGGCCAACCGCGCCTATTCCTACACATAACCAATAGATCTCCAGCTACACACGGACGTATTCCTGAGCATAGCAGAGGAGTATCAAGTAGCGGCCGTTCGCTCTAATCGGCCTTTCGCGGTACCGTAACCTGTAGTACCGTGCTTACAACTTGGGCATCGGCGCGGGGAGCACATACTGGACGCTACTCCCAGCCACGCCGGTGCGGTCACCCACAGCAGCAAGGATCCAACCCATGTCCGGCATCACGCGCGTACTTATCCTGATTCTGTTCGTGGCGGCCAATCTCGGCGCGGCAGCTCGGTCTTCGGCGCGGGCGGCCGCGGATGTTTCGGCGGCGATCGACGCATCGAACTGGATGGGCGCGCTGGCCGAGCGGATCGGCGACGTACCCCTGAACCAGTTAGTCATTCCCGGTACGCATGACTCCGGCACGTCCTCAATTACGGGGAGCGCTCCCGATCCCTTCCTGAAGGGTGTGCCTTTCTCGCCCGATCAGTTTGGCAAGCAATGGTCGGGAAGGCAGATGAACGCGCTCGACGGGCTCGTGCGGCACGCCATCCTGAACCGCATGTTCCTGCCCTGGGGACGGGCGCAAGATGCCTCAATTGGTCAGCAACTGGTCAACGGCGCCCGCTACCTCGATCTGAGGGTATGCAGTGGGCCAAACCCGGATCCGGCTCTGTATATCTGTCATGGACTCTACGGCGGCGAGATGCAAAGCACGGTGCTTACCCCGATCGAGCACTTCATCCAGGCCCACCCCAAGGAGGTGGTCATCCTGGACTTCCACCACTTCGCCTCAATCGGTAACCAGGACAGTCTCACCCCCGCGCGGAATCAACAACTCGCCGCGCAAATCGCCACGACCTTCGCCGGGCAACTGATTCCACCTGGGTCGCTCGGCGCCGCGATGACCCTGAATGACATCTGGCGGACCCCTGGCCGGATCATAGTCCTCTACAGCGACGCGGCAACCACCCGGAATAATCCATCCTTCTGGCCGTACGCCGACACCAGTATCGCCTGGCCCCAGACCGATCGCCTGGCGACCCTGGAGCAGCAAGTAACCGCGAATCTGCGGTGCGGTTGCGACATTCGGACGAAGTATTCCGCATCCAGAGCGTCGTTCTTTGATCTGCAACTGCAAATGACCCCAGTGCCAAGCATGATCAGAGCGGGCATCATGGATCGCTATCTTGATCCCGCCCATATTCTCCATCCGCCACACTCGCTGCTCGAGTTGGCCGCCTCCAACAAGCCAATGCTCGCGCGGCTGCTGAGCCTGTTGGCCCAGTCTCCCGCCCTGTACCGGCCACATCTCAATGTGATCACCACTGATTTTCCGGAAACCGTGCCCCTGGTCGCGCTCGCTGAAATGCTCGATACCCTTCCGATCAGCACCCTGGAGTTCAATGGCGCGCCCCCGAGCGCGTCGGGGTCCGTGCCCATAGTGGTCACGAGCGCCACGACCGTCAGTGTGCGGGCCCAGGGTGCGAGCACCGCTGACTATCCCCGAATCTGCCGCTTGCTCACGCTCAACTGCCCGCCCAATGCGTCAGGGACATCCGTATTCTACCGCGTCTACCCCGTGGAGAGCGTGCCGCCAGCCTTTACCGTGGTTCCCGGCGCCACGGTATCGCTCACCCTGAGCGGGCTGGTCGGTTCCTACGAGATCGACTATTACGCCGGCGGTCCTCTGGGGAGTCTGGAACCGATGCACCGCCAGATGGTCTTGCTCAGCGCCTCCTAGAGCATGTGCGCTATCATCCACCAGGTGTAGACGCATGAGCCAGGAAATAGTGAAGGGCAGGATGTGGTGCGGCGCTTTCTTATCGATACCGACTGTGGCTCCGACGACGCGGTAGCCCTCTTGATCGCCTTTCGGAGCCCGGACATCGTGGTGGAGGCGATTACCACGGTGGCCGGGAACGTAGGGATGGAGCAGGCGACCCGGAATACGCTCTATACGATGGAGTTTTGCGGCACCGACGTGCCCGTCTACAAGGGCCTGGCCAAGCCGATCCTCGGCGCGCACGCGGACGCCAAGTCCATTCATGGCGAGGACGGAATGGGGAACCAGAACTTCCCCCTCCCCAAGGCGGCCGCCCAGGAAGAGCACGCGGTGGATGCCCTGATCCGGCTGATCCGAGACAATCCCGGTGAGTTCACCCTGGTTACCCTGGGTCCGCTCTCCAACATTGCCGCCGCTCTCGTCCGCGACCCCGGAATCGCCGGCTTGGTCAAGGAGACGGTGGTGATGGGCGGGGCCGCCAACGTGATTGCCAACGTCACCCCGTCCGCCGAATACAACATCTGGGAGGATCCGGAAGCAGCACGGATTGTCTTCAACTCCGGCATGCCGCTAGTCATGATCGGAATCGAGTTGTGCCGGGGCGACGCGGTGTATAATCCGGAGGATCAACGGCGCCTGCGGGCCATGAATTCACGGTACGCGGACTTCGTGCTGGATATTAATCAGGTGCTGATTAGCGCCGTGGCGAAGTACGGGATCGACGGCATCGACATGCCCGACCCAATCACCATGGCGATCGCTATTGACCGCTCGCTCCTTCTGGAGCACGCGCGGTGCTTCGTGGACGTGGAGACAAAAGGCGAGTTGACCCGAGGCGAGACGGTCGTGGATCGTTTCGGCGTCTACGAACGGCCCGCGAATTGCACGGTAGGACTCCGAAGTGACGGCCCTGGTTTCAAGCGGATGCTGGACGCGCTGCTAGTGGAGTAGCAGCCGAGTAGGGGCACCGGGTACCCTCTGGGTGATGGGTGCCCTAGTCCGGATCGCCAAGGGCACCCACAAGGGTGCCCCTACTAAGATGCTCGCGCTCCCAGGAGGTGTCATTCCCTCAAGCGAAGGACTGATCCTTCAGGGCCAGTGACGAGCTACCTTGCACGAAATCCACCGTGCGGATCCCGATCCGCTTGGGCAGGCTGGGCGCGGGGAGCACCAGCGGGGTGGGCGCCACCTGGCCCGGCGCGTGCAGCGGATAGGCGGTCGAGGCGGCAGTGTGCATGGTGATGTTCCCCTCCGTTTTGCTGATGATCTGATGAATGTGACCATTCAGGGCGGTGACCGAACTGAATCGCTTGACCAGAGCCAGCACCTGCGTGCTGTCCTCGGTGGCCCAGCCCCATTTTGGATAGACCGCCAGTAACGGTACGTGGCTGAAGAGGACCAGCGGGGTATCCGCCGACAACGGCGCCAAGTCCTTCTTGATGAAGGCCAGTTGTTCGGGACCCAGGAGGCCCAGGCCCTTCAGCCCACCCTGCCCCTCGGCCTGCTGCACGTTGGCAAGGGCCAGGAAGTGGACGCCGCCAGTGTCGAAGCTATAGTAGCCGGCGCCTCGGCTACCTTTGCCGAACATTTGCAAATACCGCTTCCCATGATCGACAAACACATCGTGCTCTCCGGGCACGTTGAAGGTGCGGTCGGTCTTGATCGTGCCCATGACCTGCTTTACGGTGTCGAACTCCCCGACCGTGGAGAGATGGACATGGTCTCCCGTGTGCATGACAAAGGCGGGCCGAGTTGGCAGGGCATTGATCCGGCGCGCCGCCTCCTCGAAGGTGCCGATCACGTTTTTGTTCGCCCCCTGATGGAACCCGACATGGCTGTCGCTGATCTGGACGAAGGTAACGTCGGCTCCCGCCGCCGACTTCATCGCGGCCGGTGTATCGGCCAGGGCGGTCGACACCACGCGACCACCGGAGAGGGCCCATACCACGCCCGTGCCCGCCCAGGCCATACAGCTAAGGAACCCCCGGCGGTCAATCCCGTCCTCTTGATGGTCGTGTTCGATAACGTTGCTCATTGGAAATGCCTCTCGCTATTTGACGACGATCACGGTGGCATGCATGAAGGGGTGGATGCTGCAGTAGTAGGGAAAGGTGCCGCTCGCCTTGAACACGCGGGTAAACCGGCCATCGGTATCGAGCGCCTCCGAGGTCCAGACGTTCTTGCTGCTGTCCACCGTATGCGGATCGCTGTCATGATTGATCCAGACGACCTTCGTACCAGGTGACACTTCCACCGTGGCTGGGCTGAAGGCGAAGTTGTTGATCGTGATCTGGATCACCTTCCGGTGCAACATCTTGACCGGCTTACTCGCGCCACGGGAGGCCGAGGCGGACATGTCCATCCCGGCCATCCCAGCCATGGGCGAGGCGCCGGCGTGCGCGGCGGAGGAGCCGGCCAGGGCGCTGGCCGCCTGGCCGGCGATCAGGCCGCCGGGCGCCCCCAGGGCGACCAGGAGTAAGGGCACCAGCACGGATCGGGGCTTGAAGGTTCGGAAGGCGCGAAGCATCGGAGATACCTACTTTCCAGTTTGCATTGAACGCGCGGCCTTCCGGCAGCCGGCCGGACTCCGGGGACCACGCTCCTTGATAACGGACCTGATACAGGCTCGCGGCGCCTGGAAACGCCGGTTCGCGATGCCGGCCTCTCCAGGCTAGGCGCCGTCGGGTCGCCCCCGCGCAAGCCTCATTCACCCATACAGGTGGGTGTTACAGGTCCGTACGTGGGGGGTTAGACCGTCTCGCGCGTGCCGAGCGCGTAGACCACTCCCCCGTCCGTCCGCAGTGCGATCTCGGGGAGCGGCGACGGGGCCATCCCGCTCAGGACGTCCCCTTGCCGG
>JANWHO010000335.1 GCA_025450375.1 Chloroflexota bacterium | reverse complement strand
TCTACGCGACCTTCGAGTCCAGTGGGCAGGGCGGGGACACGCCCGATGATGACACGCCATCGGCGCATCCCGCCGCCGCACCCGTGAGCAGTCAGGAGATCGAGGTCGTCAGTTCCACCAATCAAGGCCGCACCTTCGGGCCTCCGATCAAGCTTGGGTCGGCACCCAACCAATTCGCCCCCACTGCATCGATCCGGCTGCCTACCGAGCCCTGCGTGGCGGTTGATTCCCGAGACGGCACCGTCTATGTGGCCTACGCCGCCGCGATAGCAACCTCCGGCTCCGCGATCTTCCTGCGGCGTTCGCGAGATCATGGGCATACCTGGAGCGCCGCCATGCGCGTCAGTGCCGCCGGCGGTCCCGGTGCGACCTTCGCGTTCCAACCCCAGGTGGTCGTAGACGAGGCGGGAGCGGTCGACATCTCGTATTTCGTCCTGGCCCGGAACCGGATCGCGGTGGATCTGGCGCGATCGGTCACCGGCGCCACCGGCTTCGAGGCGCGCCAGGTACTTGATGGACGAACGTTCGATCCGGCGCTCGGCCTACCGGGCGGGAAGCATGGGCTGTGGTGGATCGGCGACTACCAGGGTCTCGCCGCCGCTGATGGAATCCTCCACCCCTTCTGGAACGACACCGCGAGTGGCCGCCTGGAGATCGTCACCATCGCGGTTGCAACCGCCGCGCCACGGACCCGGTGAATACGCACTCTTGTCGCGCTACCTTTGACGGCCCGGGAAAAGGCCGACGATGAGCCATCCGATTATGAATCAAGGAAAGGACAGGACAGTGGACGAGGACAGACGAGACCCTCAAATCGGCGACCAGGTGCCCATTTCGCGACGTTCCATGCTCCGGCACTCGGCGTTGGCCGCCGCCAGCGCCGCGGTCGCGGGCCCAGTGCTCACCACTCACACGGCGAGTGCGCGGGCAGCCACGCCGGCGCTGGCTCCGGTAGCGGGAACCGACCTCCAGCCCACGGATGCGATTGGCGGCTTGCTGCGGGCCATGGACCGCTATCCACTCGTCGCCCTGGGCGAGCGCCACATGTTGCAAGAGATGCACGACCTGATCACGGCGCTCCTGTTCCATCCCTCCCTGCCAGGAAAGATCAACGACATCGTGGTCGAGTTCGGCAACTCCGCCTATCAGGATCTCGCCGACCGCTTCATCCTGCACGGGCTGCCCGTAGCCAGAACCGACCTGGAACAGGTTTGGCGCCAGATCGGTGATCCAGCCTGGAACGCTCCGATCTACGAGCAGTTCTTCCGGAGCGTCCGCGCCGTCAACTGGATGCAGCCGGCGGCCCGACGGATTCGCGTGCTGCTGGGCCAGCCGCCGGTCACCATGGATCAAGTCGTCGCGCATCCCACTGACCGCCGCTTGGTAGCGACGTTCGCCAACACGCCGGACGACTACATGGCCGCGCTCATCGCGCGCGAAGTCCTGGCCAGAGGACGCAAGGCATTGCTGATCGCTGGGGCCGGGCATACGATGCGCGGCATTCGCCAGGATACCGTCTCGCTCCAGGGACTGAGCGCGGCTAGTCAGGTGCTTGCGCGGTATCCCAACGTGCTCTTCTCCGTCGCTCTCTACGTGCTCTTCCCCGTGCCGACCGCCAAAACCTCGGACGCGAATGTCAAGCGCAAAATGGAGTCCGCACTGGCGGCACGGCGCCGCGTCGCGGCGAAGTTCGCGGGCTGGCCGCGTCCGGCGCTCGCCCATCTGGCCGGGACGTGGCTTGGCGAGGGACGCTCGGACCTGTCATACCGCGCCATCCCAGGCGCTATCCGCTATCAGGACCAGGCCGACGCCATCCTCTACCTGGGTCCATCCGAGGCCATGACCGCATCGCAACCTGATCAGGCGATTTATCATTGGGGGCCGTACCCAGGGGAACTGCGCAAGGCTGCCGACATCGCGGAGGAGGGGGACCAGCTTGCGATCGGGCGGCGCTGGGCTCAGCTAGGCCCAAGCTGGTTCGGGCTCTATGGTCTATAGCGCGAGAGCCGAACGGCTGCATCAGGAATGACCGTCCAACTCCCACGCGATAACCACGGTCTGAGCGGAGCGATCGTCCCGCTCAGGCCGTGGTGATCGCCACCCTGGAACCATCGTTCCCCTTGGTCACCTCAATGTGGACGTCGAAGCGATCCTTCAGTTCGTCAATGTGCGTCACCACCAGGATCTTATCGAAGTCGTCGGCGATGGCCGCGATCGCCTCCACGAGGCGGTCCCGGCCCTGGGCATCCTGGGTGCCGAATCCCTCGTCGATCAGGAGGAAGCGCAGTTCGGCTCCCGCGCGCCGGGCCAGCAGACGTGAGAGGGCGATGCGAATGGCAAGGTTAATCCGGAAGGCTTCGCCGCCGCTGAACATCTCATAGGGGCGGGTGCCGGCGCTGTCCGCGATCTTGATATCCAGGGTCTCGATTGCCTTCCCCGACTTCCCTTGCCGCTGGGTCACGAAAGTCACCTGGGTACTGTTGTCCGTCATGCGGCTGAGCAGGTCGTTGGCATCCTGCTCCAGTTCCGGCAGCGCGTTCTCAATCAACATGGCGGGAATCCCATTGCTCCCGAAGGCATCCGCCAACTCCTTCATCGCGCTTCGCCGCTCCCGCGCGGCTGCTTCCGCGGCCTCCAGCACGATCCGCTCCGCCTGCCGCTTCATCGCGTCCTCCACCTGGCGGCTGAGACTCCCCAGCATCTGTTGCAGGACTGCCTCGCGGGCGCGCGCCGCCTCCAGTTCGGTGCGTCGCTCCTTCAGCCGTGCTTGCACGCCAGCCAGGTCGCCCACCTCGCGCGCTAGGGCCGCGCGCTCGATCTCCACCCGCCCGCGCTCGGTGGCTCGCTCGGCCAGGAGGGTTCGTTGGGTTTCCGCCTCACTTGAGGCGCGGGTCAGCTCGTCGCGCGCCTGATCGAGGGCAGGGATTCGTTGTTCGAGCGGCTGCAGGAGCGCGATGCGCGCGCGGAGGGCCTCGTGGATCCCAGGGTCGTAGCCGAGCGCCGTGATCCGGGCTTCCAGCTCGCAGGCCGCCGCTCGTGCCTCGGCGGCAAACTGGCCGCTGCTCAGGGTCGCCTTCGCCCGCTCTACCTGCTCCCGTACGACCACCTGACGCTCGCCTTGCTGCTCCAGGACGGCAATCTGCTGGCTGAGCGTCCCTTCCTTGCGGGCCAGCCCTTGCACGCGGTCGATCTCGTGTTGGACGGCGACCGCCGCCTGGCGTACGATCTCCAATTCACCCTTGAGAACCCCCTGTCGGGCTTCCCATTCGTCCTTCTCGCCGCTGAGGCGCTTCCCCGCCTCAATCAGCTCTTGCTCGGCTCGCTCCTTCCCCTCGGCACTCAGAGGAGCGCCGCAAACTGGGCAGCTCGCCTCGGCGCAACGCAGTTGCCGAAGGCGTTTCCGTTGTTCCTCGATCTGACTTTGCCGGGCCTTGACACTTGCTTGCAGTTCACCAATTACCTCGGTCCTTGCCCGTTCCTCGGCGCGCGCCCCGTCCCGCCGCTCAATCAAGCTGGGGAGGGTGGCGCACTCCCCTTGAATGGCGGTAAGTTCCAGGCGTTTGGGGGCAAGATGATCGGCGGATCGCGCCAACTCGGCCAACTCTTGCTCGCCCCGCTGAATCTCCTGAGCAAGCCCCGACTGCTGTTTGTCGATCTCGCGAGTGTGCGCCCACATCTCCTGTTCGAGCGTGCGAAGCGCGGCCGCCAGCCTCCCAAGGCGATCTGCTTCCTCCCGCGCGGGCCGAAGCTCCGCGACCTGGGCTCGAAGGTCCACTTCCTCGCGCAAGAGCGCCCGCGCCGCGTCCGCGCGCCGCAGCGCCGCTGTCCGATCGGCCTCGAACCGGCGCTCCTCCGCCTCAATGTCCCGCAAGCGCTGCTCATGCCGGCCGATCTGTTCCTGGAGGCTTTGGGCGGCCCTCGCCTGTCCGTCGAGCGCGTGTACCGTCGCCTCGATAATCGCGCGCTGGCTTTGCTCAAGGGCGACCTCCGACTCGACTTCGCGGAGACGAGCTTCGATCTCCGGCAAGGTCTCCAGCATCCGATGGATGTCGCCCAGACGCTCCCGGTGCCGCTCCTCTTCGTCCCGAGCTGACCGCTCGTGTTCCCGCCCGCGCACCGCCAACTTCTCATACTGCCCAAGCTCTAAAATCTCAGCCAGCACGCCCTTCCGTTCCCTGGGCGGCTTCACGGTGAACAGGTCCGCCTTCCCTTGCAGCAGGAGCGAGGAGTTGATGAAAGTCTCATAGGTGAGGCCAAGCAATTCGACGATCGCGCGCTCGGTCGCGGCCATCGTGGCGCCGGTGATCGCTTTATAGGCATCCCCGTCCCAGATCGCCAATTCCAAGTCGGGGATACTGCCGCTTTTCCGGACGGTTCGCTTCCGGATCACCCGATAGCGGGCCCCGCGGCAGGCAAACTCGAACTCGACCTCCATCTCCGTGGTCCCCATGCGCAGCAACTCATCCTCGCGTGGGGCCCGACTCGCCCCCCATAGAGCCCAGGTCATCGCGTCGATCAGGGTGGACTTGCCGTGCCCATTGCTGCCGGACAGGCAGGCCAGATGAATACCGCTCAGATCGAGTTCGCCGCCTTCCTGGCCGTAACTCATGAAATTCCGCAGTCGCAGTTTTAAGGGAATCACGGCCCCACGCCTTCATCCATGCCATGCCCGAGCACCTCGGCAATCAGGGAGTCGCCCCAATCCAGTAGCTTGTCTTTCCCAGCCGCCGTGAGGTCGGGTTTCTCCTGGTCGAGATAGGCGCTCAACGCCTCGCGTGGGCTCATGGCGGTGGAGAACTGTTTGCCCCGTTGGGTGTCCCGCCAGGCCGCCTCCACCTCGCGCCGAATTACCACGAAGGACGCCTCCGCCAGGACCTGCCGAATGTCCGCTTCCCGGAACCGGCCCTGGTTAGCAGGCGACAATTGGGCCCGCACCCGGACAATCGCTCCAGCCACCGGCTTGTCCCGGAGCAGGTCAAGGGCCTGCGTGGTCGGATCCTCGCCAGTACACTCAACCTTGAAGGTGATAAAGGGTCGGGTCGGAAGCTTGACAAACTGGTGGCGGGCCTCCTGGCGATCGAGGTCCACCAGCACGTAGCCTTTGTCTTCCTTTTCCTCACCGAAGTCAATGCGTTCCGGGCTGCCCGCGTACACGGTGAGCGGTCGCGCGTACACTTCCTGATACTTGTGGATGTGTCCAAGCGCGACATAGGAGAACCGTGGGCGACTGATAATGCTCCGGGGGATCAGCAGATCCTGGCTCAGCATGGTGGAGCGCTCGGCGCTATATTCCGCTCCCTGAATCGTGCCGTGGAGGGTCAAGATCGCCGGCGCGTCGTCATCGGGAATCTGCCCCAGATAGTGGTCGAGCGCCTGATCCAGCTTTTCCAGCATCATCCGATGCACGTCCTCCTGGGGAAGGTTCTTATTCTCATCCCTGGCCAGGAGCACGCTCCGGGTCAGCCAGGGGATCGCCACCACGTAGAGCGGACCCGAGCGCGTCTGAATCTTATGGGCGCCCGGCCGATTGGCCACCACGAAGTTACTGGGAGAGAAGGCGCCAAAAATATCCAGACTGGTGGCGCGCGCCATCGCATTGGGCATGTCGTGATTCCCAGTCAGGAGAAACACGGGGATCTCGGCATCGATCAGGCGCCGTAGGCGCTGGGCCAGCTCCCGCTGCTGGGTAGGGCTGGGGTCACGAGTCTTATAGGCGTCGCCGGCGAACAGGAACAAATCCACGCGCTTCTCGATTGCGTCCTCGACCGCGATATCGAGCATGCGCGTGAAATCCGAGAGGCGAGAGGAACTGCCGGTGGCGGAGTCATAGTGACCATACAATTCGGTGCCGAGATGGAGGTCGGCCAAATGGAGAATGCGCATGCAGGAAGGATAGCAGATACACCGGCGCCCCCGAGCTTGGTTTCCGCACAAGAGCGCACCGACGTTTTGTGATCCACGTTGGAGCACCAGCATGGTCGCCACGGTCGCCTGGGAGCGCGAGACACCCGCAAGCGGGTACCCGGCTCGCCCCGTCGGCCACCGAAACGGGGCGAGCAAGGATGCTCGCGCTCCCAGGAGGGCCGGCCCGCCACAATGCTTCGGTACGCCCTCCCCACAAGGGTGCGCCTCGCGTTCGTGGACATGATGGCGACCGGCTTCGCCGTCACGGCCCAGGGGCGCGGGTCTCCAGGCCCGCTTGGCTTGGTGTGTCCGTCCGCACAAAGGAGGAGACTGCCGGTACCCTGTACTGATGTAGTACTGCTGAAAGGACGACACGCCCGTGTTGATCAAGCGCTATACCCTGGCCACCATGGATCCCGCCGACCGCGCCCGTCTCCTGCGGCGCTCGAGTGCCGACGTGTTCGACGACGGCCTGATCGCCTCCGTCTCGGCGCTGATCGACGACGTGCGCGCCCGCGGGGACGCCGCGGTCCTGGACGCGACCAGTCGATTTGACCAGATCAATCCGCGGCCGACCGATCTTCGCGTCCCGCCCGAGGCCATCGAGGCCGCCGCGGCGTCGCTGGCGCCAGACCTGCTGGCCGCGATCGACCAGGCCATTGCCAACGTGCGCCTGTTCAACCAGCGTATCGTGGATAGGGCTTCGTGGGATGGGGAGTTGGCGCCCGGTGTGTGGGTGGGTGAGCAGGCGTCGCCGCTCGACCGGGTGGGGCTCTACGTGCCGTGCGGGAAGGGCTCGTTCCCCTCGGTCATGATCCATCTCGGCACGCCCGCCGTGATAGCGGGCGTGAGGGAAATCGCGGTGGTGCTGCCCCCCTTGCCGGGTGGTGATGGGGCCGTCGATCCGGCGGTCCTGGCGGTTGCCGGTCGGCTGGGTATCCGGGAGATCTATCGCTGCAACGGCGTGGCGGGGATCGCGTCCATGGCGCTCGGCACCGAGACCGTGCGGCGGGTCCGCCGGATCGACGGACCGGGCAGCCCGGCCATCGCCGCCGCGCAGCTCGCGGTGCAGCGCCATGGGGTAGCGGTTGGCTTGCTCTACGGGCCATCCGAGGCGGTGATTCTGGCCGATCACACCGCCAATCCCGATCTGCTGGCGGCGGATCTGCTCAATGACGCCGAACATGGACACGATTCCGCCGCCCTCCTGATCACCTCCGACTCGGACTTGATCGACGCCGTCGAGGCACGGGTTGCTATCCGCCTGGCCGATCTCCCCGAGCCGCGGCGGGGTTATGCCGCCTCCTCGATCAGCATCTACGGTGGGGCCATCCTGGCGCGGCGCCTGGACGAGGGGATCGCCTTCATTAACGAGTATGCGCCCGAGCATCTGCAAGTGGCCACCGCCCGCCCGGAGGAGGTGCTGCCCCAGGTGAGGAACGCGGGGGAGATTCTGATCGGCCAGGGTACGCCCTTCGTGGCCGCCAACTTTTCCCTGGGCATCCCCAATACCCTGCCGACCGGAGGATTTGCCGCCCTGTCCTCGGCCTGCACCGCCCACACCTTTCTCAAGCGCAGTACGGTAGCCCGTCTCTCGGCCGGCGCGCTGGCCGATCTCCGCCCAGGAGTACGCGCCCTGGCCCACCACGAGGGCTTCCCCGCCCACGCGGCGGCATTGGACGCGCCCGGCCGATGAACGAGTTGACGCTATTTGACCCAAGTACCTATCGCCCTCCACATCGATGTGATAGGATTGCGGTATGATGAATGCGAAGTACGGCAAACCTGCCACTTCCGTGGAGAGAGCCGAGGGAAACGCGATGAAGGATCCTGGAGTCAGCGCGCCGCTGGAAGTACTGGACGATGAAGCGTTCCAGGTGCATGCGGGGTTTCGCTACGTTATCCGCCGATTTCTCCGCTACTCCGAGGATCAAGCGCGCCTCGCCGGGATCACGCCGCAGCAACACTTACTCTTGCTCGCGGTCCGCGGCCATCCCGCGTTTCCAGCGGTTACGATCAAGGATGTCGCGCATCGCTTGCAACTGCGCCACCATAGTACCTCGCTGCTGGTCGATCGGGCGGTGAAACGAGGGTTGGTAGCCCGAGGCGGCGACCCCACTGATCGGCGCCGGGTGATAGTGGGGCTGACCGACGAGGGCAGGCGCATTCTCGAACTGGTGACCCGCGCCAATCGGGCCGAACTGCGCGCCCTGGACACCGAGTTCCTGGATGTCCATCGATCCTTGAGCCGCATATTCGAACCGGAGTCGGTGGTCCTCGCGCACGCGCGGGGCAACGGCGCCACGGGGGCGGCGGACTAAAGTCGCACTCGTACCAGTAGCGGGCCAGTGTGCCGTTACTGGGAGTAGACGTAGGTGTCGGTGTTGATGGTGGTGCCGGTGACCACTACTGTCTGGGCCAACTGCCCGCCCGGACAGGTGAACTGCTCGGAGGGACTTGGCTGGGACGCCCCGGAGGGAGTGACCGTGTAGCCGGCTCGCAGGCCCACGGCGTTGTAGGTCATGGCGACGGTGGGACCGCTGTTGGCCTCCACCACGCTGGCGAGGCGGGCCCGCACACTGTAACCAGGCAGGTGCTGAGGCTAGGCGCCGGACCACTGGGTTTTGCCGCGTGGCCGTCGATTAATCACCGGCCGGCGGCGATCTTGCAGTTCGGGAGCGCCGTTTGTAGGCGTACCACACTGGATGCCGTAACACCCGTGTTTTGAGAGATTTTCCAGCCGTACATGATCCTGTAGATACATCAGGCCCGCTCCGGTGATAGTGGTCCTGTTCAGCCAGAGCAGCCGTAGGTGTCGCATCCCATCAAGGGCAATCATCGAGTCGTCGTCTCGACGCGCCACGCATTGTCAGCCCACGATTCCAGGGTGAGAGTACCGGCTGCGGTCTGCGCCGGGAAGTGCAGCTCTCGTCCCGTCTCTCCCATGGCGGTCATCCGCCGATTCCTCCTCTGTCACGGTAAACACGAGATCCACTCGTACCAGCTGACCGGGCATCCGTGCACAAAGTGACCGCTCAGAAGGCGAACATTTGATTCCTGTGCTAGGCCCGTCCCGCCGCGTCCAGGTGGCCAATCTGGTGCCCCGCCCCATCGTAGGTGAAGGTCTCCGGATTCATGCCTTGGGGTCGGGGTCATAGGCATTCTGATCCACCACGTTGCCGCTCATCTCCAAATGGTTCCGGTACGAGAATTACGTCAGCTATCCGACGCTGACGTTTGAAGCGGCAGCGCGCGCCACACCCGGCCTCAGCCGGCCTCGTTCCTGCCATCCAGCCACAGCCGGAGGCCCTCCCGCAAGCATCCTCCGAAACTTGACGGTTTCCGCTCCGGACGGCATACTCAGTGTGCGGGGTGGAGCAGTGGCAGCTCGTCGGGCTCATAACCCGAAGGTCGTTGGTTCGAATCCAGCCCCCGCAACCCAAGAGGGCCTGCTCCGCGTGGACAGGTCCTCGTTTTTCGCCCGGAATGTCGTCGCCGGTCCCTCCGCGGATCGGTGCGTCAGCTTTCGGGAGGTGCGTGGAATGTCCTCGCCGGCCATTCCTTCCCCGGTGGACGAGCAAGGATCAATTATCCTGCCTCCTCCTCAGCCCTCCGTGGTGGTCGATCGCTTGGTGAAACGATACGGCGCCCGCGAGGCGGTCCGCGATCTCTCATTCTCGGTCACACCCGGTGAGGTGTTCGCCTTGCTGGGCCCCAATGGGGCCGGGAAGACCGCCACGGTCGAGATCCTTGAGGGGTTCCGCGTACGCGACGGTGGCCAGGTGCGGGTGCTGGGGGATGACCCCGCTGCCTCGCGGTCGCTCCGCCAGCGGGTCGGCATGATGCCCCAGCACAGCGCCCTCTACCCACACATCACCGTGTGGGAGGCCCTCACCCTCTTTTGCTCCTACTATTCGCAACCCGCGTCGCCTACAACGCTGCTGGAGACGATCGGCCTCGCCGACCATGCCGGCGCGCGGTTCAAGACCCTGTCCGGCGGCGAGAAGCAGCGCCTTAGCCTCGGCCTGGCCATGGCCGGCAATCCGGAACTGATGTTCCTGGACGAACCC
>JANWHO010000334.1 GCA_025450375.1 Chloroflexota bacterium | reverse complement strand
TTGCTCGACGATCCCACCCGCTCCCACATCACGACCGGTATCCAGACATGGGAGGTCGCGGCGCATCCGATGGCTGGTGGGCCGGAGGGCATGGCCTGTTCAGGCGATGTGTTGCTCGCCGCCCTGGCCGCGTGCCAGGAGATCACGGTAAAGATGGTGGCGGCCAGCATGGGCATCGTGCTGGACGACCTGCGCGTGACCGTGACCGGCGAGATGGATTTCCGGGGGACGATGGGCGTGGATCGCGAGACGCCGGTGGGCTACCAACGCATCACGTGCGAGATGCGCATTCTGGCGCGGGAGGATCCGGCGCGCGTCCAGCGAATGGCCGAGAAAGCGGAACAATACTGCGTGGTACGGGCCACGCTCGCCCGTGGCGTACCGGTGGAGAGCCGGATCGTCGTGGAACAGTCGGCGCCCGTCTAGAGCCAAGCAGGCGGCAGGGTGTGGGTTCGAGCGTGTCGCGCCCGGCCTCAGCCGACTCGTTCCTCCCATCCGGCCACAGCCGGAGGTCCGCGGCCCGCGGACCAGGCCAGGTGAGAAAGCATGAAGCGATAGTGGCGCGAACACCCTGGCATCCCTAAACGAACACCTGCTACCCGCGCGCGCACGCTACACTTAACGGTGCTCGGGCAGCGCGGAAAGTGGGGGCGCACGGTCGTCGCGCTCCTCTTCTTTCGGGTACGCTCAGGCGATAACATGTTCCCCATAAGCCCGCTTGAACTGGGGTTGATCTGGACAACGCTGGGTTCAGGTGTTACAGTGGCGCTACCGCATAACCACTCCCTGAAGTTTCGTGGAGTGCCATGGATCTGTTGCTGCCAACCATAGGTTTTGGTCTCGTGACGGCGTCGATCCTGGCCCTGGCCGCCGTGGGCTTCACCCTGCAGTTCAGCGTCACCGGGGTGGTGAACTTCGCCTTTGGTGACCTCATGACCGTTGGCGCCTATGTCGCGTGGATGGTCAACACGGGGCTGCACTGGAACATCTGGGTTGGCGCGGTCGCGGGCATGCTCTTTCTGGCCGTGGCCTCGGTGGCCATGAATCGGCTGCTGTTGCAGCCTTTCATCCGGAAGCGCACCGATCTCTTCGGCCTCCTGATTGTCACCTTCGCCTTCGGCCTGATTCTCGAGAATGCCCTGCAAGCGATCTTCGGCCCCAATTTCCAGAGCTACAACTACGCCCCATCGTCCTCGGTTGGCTTCCTCGGTATGACTTTCACGGTCAACCAGCTGATCATTATCGCCCTGGCGGTGATCGTCATGCTGCTGGTGCATGGGCTGCTCCGCTACACGAAGATCGGTAAGGCGATGCGCGCCATGGCCGACGACCCGGCGCTCGCCCGCGCCTGCGGGATCAAGGTGGCGCGCATCACCGATCTGGCCTGGCTGATCAGCGGCGCCCTGGCCGGTCTGGCGGGCTTCGTCCTGGTGCTGAATACCGCCGCCTTTGCCCCCTCCACCGGCGAGGGGTTTCTGCTGGTGATCGTGGCGGCGGCGGTGCTGGGTGGGGTGGGGCGCCCGTACGGCGCCATGGTGGGGGCGCTGATCGTCGGCCTGGTGACCGAGGTCTCCGTGATCTTCATCCCGGCGGAGGACAAGTCGGTGGCCGCCTTCGTGATTCTGGTCCTGGTGCTGCTGCTGCGGCCACAGGGCATCATCACCGCCGCGCGGGGGTAAAAGTGAAGTCATGAGTGACGCCGTCGCCTATTACGTCATCACCTTGCTGGTCTACATGGGCTGCAATGTCATGTTCGTGCTGGGTCTGAATCTCCAATTCGGGCTTGCCAACATCATTAACTTCTCCTACTACATCCTGGTCGCGGTGGGCGGCTACTTCGCCGGGTTAGTCGTCCTTGGGCCGCCCCAGCCGGTGCAGAGCGGCGGCACGGAATACCTGTTTGGCTGGACCTTGCCCTGGCCGTTGCCGGTCGCGGTCGCCGGCCTTACCGGCGCCGCCCTGGCCTTGCTGGTCGGCATTGTCGCGGTACGCCGCCTCCGCAGCGATTACCTCGCGGTGGCCACCCTGGTGGTGGGCGAGGTGACCTGGTTGCTAACCGGGAATACCACCTCGGTGGTCAATGGGTGGAACGGCCTGACCGGTATTCCGCAGCCGCTGGCCGACACCCTGAATCTACCGCAAATCCAGTACCAGTGGGTCTACCTCGGCATCGTGCTTGGCTTCGCCCTGCTGTCGTTCCTGATCATGCAGCGGCTCACCCATTCGCCGTTTGGCCGTTCCCTACGTGCGATCCGTGAGAATGAATACACCGCCGCCGCCTGTGGCAAGGATGTATTCCGCCTGCGCATGACGGCGATGATGATTGGCGGGGCGATCGCCGCGGTTGGCGGCGCCCTGTTCATCGAGTTCATCGGCACCGTGCAGCCGAGCATGTGGAACGTACCCGAGACCTTCGTAATCTTCGCGGCCCTGATCGTCGGGGGCCGCGGGAACAATTGGGGCGCCGTGCTCGGGGCAATCTTGGTCCCGGTCGCCTTCCTGGAAGGCTCAAGGCTGCTCCCGCAAGACTGGATCAATCCCAACCTGATCGATCCGTTGCGCTGGATCATCATCGGCTCGGTTCTGATCCTGGTCCTCTATTTCCGCCCGCAAGGGATATTCCCCGAGCCCAAGCGGCGCTTCCGCAAGATATTACGCCAACTGGCGGTTGATGAAGGGTCCGATCGCCAGATCAACCGGCGGACCGAGGAACGGCCATGACCGACGACCTGGCCCTGCGGGTGACTGGCGTGAGCCGCTCGTTCGGCGGCGTCCACGCGGTCGACGGCTGCTCGTTCGAGGTGCGGCGCGGGACGATCACCGGCCTGATTGGGCCGAACGGGGCCGGCAAGAGCACCATGCTGAACCTGCTGGCGGGCGCCCTGCGGCCCGATCAGGGCTCGATTCGTTTCTTCGGTGGCGAGATTGCCCGCCTGCCGTCGTTCCAGATTGCCCGGCTCGGCCTGGCCCGCACCTTCCAGTTGTCCTCCGAGTTCGCGCGCATGACCGTGCTGGAAAACCTGATGGTAGCGCCGCTCAATCAGCGGGGAGACTCGGCCTGGGCGGCGCTGCTTGGTCCCTCCGTCTGGAAGCGCCAGGAGCGCGAACACGTAGCCACCGCCTGGAACTTGCTCCAGCGCTTCAATCTGGTACACCTGGCCCACGAGTACGCGGGCAACCTGAGCGGCGGCCAGAAACGGCTGCTGGAGCTGGCGCGCGCCCTGCACATGAAACCGCGGCTGCTGCTATTGGACGAGCCCATGGCCGGGGTCAACCCGGCCCTGATCAGCCAGTTAACCGACTACATCGCCGACTTGAGACGTGAGGGGCTCACCGTGGTGATGGTCGAGCACGAGATGGGGACGGTCGAACGGTTGTGCGACCCGGTGATCGTGATGGCACAGGGCCGGGTCTTGGCGGAGGGCTCCATGGCCGAGATTCGGGCCAATGAGGCGGTGGTGGCGGCCTACTTGAGCGGTCAGCGCGTGTAGCGGGTGGTCATTATGAGCCCTGATAGGCGTGACTACACCCGATTGACTAGTACGGCTTGGCGCCAGTCGACCGCCGGTTGTAGGGGCATCCCTTGTGGATGCCCTGGTTCGGGCCACCAAGAGCACCCATCACCCAGGGGGTACCCGGTGCCCCTACCGAGACCCGCCAGGGGATTTCAGCCGCGGTATCGTGGCGCGGGGAGAGTATGACAACACGGCCAGACGGAGTGCTGCGCGCGGAGGGGATCACTGCTGGGTATGGGCCGGTGCCGATCGTGCATGAGGCGTCGATCAGCGCCGAGGCCGGGCAGATCGTGGCCATTCTGGGGCCAAACGGGGCCGGAAAGAGCACCCTGCTCAAGACGATCTTCGGCTACTTGAAACCCCAGGCCGGGCACGTCTTCCTCCAGGGAGCGGAGGTGACTGGATTGGCCCCAGAGGCACTCGTCGGCCGCGGCATCGGCTACGTGCCGCAGGTGGGAAACGTGTTCCCTACCCTCACGGTGCGCGAGAATCTGGAGATGGGTGCCTATCTGAGACGCGGCGGCGTGCAAGCGCGGGTTGACGCCGTACTAAGCATATTCCCCGACCTGGGGAAGGCCCTGGAGCGGCGGGCGGGCACCCTGAGCGGTGGCCAGCGAAGCATGTTGGCCATGGGCCGCGGATTGATGCTGGATCCCACCGTGCTGCTGCTCGATGAGCCGACAGCCGGGCTGGCGCCGGAATACACAAGGGAGGTGTGGAGACAGATAAAGCGAGTGGCGGAATCGGGAACCGCCGTGGTGGTGGTCGAGCAAAACGCCACCGCGGCGCTGCAGGCGGCCGACTGGGCCTATATCCTGGTGGCGGGCCGGAACCGTCATGACGACAGAGCCGGCATCTTGCTCGATAATCCGGACTTGGGCCGCATGTTTCTTGGCGGCTAAACGCGGGCGTGCTCCGACGAGCACATGCACGGGTAAAAGGAAGGACATCAATCATGGGAATCCTCCAATGGCGGAACAAGGGCGCCGGAATCCTCTCCATCGTGCTGTTACTGGGGATGCTTGGCAACGGCGTGACCCGAGCCGCCGATCCGGCGCACCGGGCGGACGGCAGCACGCTCAACGTGGGGGTGAACGCGCCGTTTACCGGGGCCAGCGCGATCATCGGCACCCATTTCGTGCGCGGGCCCGAAGCGGCTGTCTGGGATATCAACCACAACGGCGGCGTGCTGGGTCATACTTTCAATGTCATTCGGGCGGACGATCAGGACGACGCCGCCGATGGAGTGGCCGCGATCAACAAGCTGATGGCCATCGATCAGCCGGTGACGATCTTTGGCCCGTCATCCGACACGGCTACCGCCGTGGTTCCCCTGATTAACCGAAACCAGATCGTGGATTGGTGCCTGTGCGGCACCACCCAGCTCGACCATATGACCTACAAGTATATCTACCGCCCAAGCCCCGGGGATTCGCTGCAAGGATCGGCGTTGGCCCTCTGGGCCCACAAGATGGGCTATACCAAGGCGGCGTTCGTCTTTGCCTCCGATACCGGCTCGCAGACCCTGGTCAGCCCCGCGCTCTCCACGTTCAACACGCTCGGAGGCAAGGCGACGATCAACATCAAGCTGTTGCCCGACCAGAGCAGCTATCGGAGCGAGGTCACCCAGGTGCTGAACAGCCATCCGCAGGTCATCTTCTCCGAGATGGATCCGCCCACCGCCGCTACCTTCTTCTCCGAGGAACTCCAACTTGGACATAAGCTCGTTCCCTCGATCCAATCCGACTCAGCGGCGGGCCTCGATTTCTTCACCGCGCTCAAGAAGGTAATCGGTGCCGCTCGCACCACCTCCTTCATGACCGTGATGCAAGTCTACAGCCCGAATTACCCTGGCAGCGCGGAATTCCTTCGCGCCTATCATCACGTCTATCCCAACCAGGCGCCGCTGGAGTTCAATACCAACGGCTACGATGCCATGAATATCTCGGCTCTGGCCATGCTGGAGACGAAGTCCACCACCCCAAGCGTGTGGATCAACAAGATAGCCTCACTCACCAGTGACACCTCGCTTACCCATGTCAACACCTTCGCCCAGGGCAAGGCGGCAATCGCGGCCGGCAAATCCGTCTACTACTTCGGGGCGACCGGCCTGATCACCTTCAACCAAAATCACAACTCAGCCGGTAACTTCGAGGCGACCGCCTTCACCAGCGACGGGAACTTCCGCCAGTTGGGTACGCTCAGCGCCGCGACCCTGCAGAAGTACGTCCGCTAGGAGTTCAAGAGGCGGGCGTTTCCACGGTAACCCGGCCCACTATGGGCGAAAAGCAGGAAGGAACCCAGGCTTCACCTGGGTTCCTTCCTGCTTTTCGCCCACGATTATAACTGGCGGTGCTGTTTGCTAGACCACGGCATTATCGACCCGCGCCGGATCGCGCCAGCACGGCGGCAACGAAAATCCTTCGAAGGGGCAAGGGACATCTTCTAGATGAGTGACGTGAACATGCGGCATGGCCATCTGCCGGGGAATAAAAGAGTGGTGCGGCGGATTCGCCGTCCCTTGCACTTACGGCGAACCCTCGGCATTCCGGCCCTGTTTAGCACGGGCTACGGGAATGTTGGCTCTTCCATCTACTACGCATTGGGAGTAACGGCCGCCTTCGCGTTGGGCGCGGCGCCCCTGGCCCTGACGCTAGCCGGTATCTTCTTTGTCCTCACCGTGCTTACCTACACCGAGGCTACGGTCGCTCTGCCCGAGGCGGGCGGCGCCTCCAATTTTGCCCGGCAGGGCTTCAACGAAATGGTGGCCTTTATCACCGGCTGGGGCACCCTGCTCGCCTACACCGTCACTATCTCCATTTCGACCTTCAGCGCCGCCGGCTATTTATCGATTTTCTTCCCCATTCTGGCCCACGGCACCGCCGACGTGATCTTCGCGGTGGCCATGATTTTCCTCTTGATGACCCTGAACATCGTCGGGGTCAATGAAGCGGCGCTATTCAGCATTATCTTCGCGGTGGTCGATCTCTGTACCGAGATCGTGCTGGTCGTCCTGGGTTTCGTATTCCTGATCAACTTTCCTCTGCTGATCCACCAGATTCATTGGGGCACCGCTCCCTCGCTCACCAACTTCTTTCACGGGGCCGCTATCGCCATGGTGGCCTATACCGGAATCGAGACGATCTCCAACATGTCGGAGGAGGCGGAGGAGCCGTCGCGAACCGTGCCGGGGGCGTACGCGGTCCTGATTTTCGCCGTGCTCATCCTGTTCGCCGGGATTTCCCTGGTCGCTCTGAGCGCCATGCCGGTTCATGTGTGTACGCTCTCCGAGGTTTCCCAACACTACTGCACCCACGCGGAGTACACGACTGAACTGGCGAACAAGTACCTGAACGACCCGGTAGCCGGCATCGCGCGGGCCCTCCCGCATCCCTACAAGGATGTATTGTTGCCCATGGTGGCGATACTGGCCGCCTCGATCCTCCTGATCGGCGCCAACGCCGGGGTGCTGGGCGCATCCCGCCTCTCGTTCTCCATGGGCAGCTATCAGCAGGTGCCGGAGATTCTGCACCGAGTGAACAAGCGGACCAAGACTCCGGTTATCTCCATTGTCTTCTTCAGCGCCGTGGCCATCCTGATTGTGCTCACTGGCGAACTCACCCATCTCTCGGCGGTCTATATCTTCGGTTCCACCCTTGGCTTCACCATGGCCCACTTCTCGCTGATTGCCATGCGCTGGCGCGAAGCGCCGGACCACAAGAGCGGCTTTCGTTTGGGCTTGAATATCCCGTTCCGGGGAAAGTCCATCCCCTCCACGGCGATCATCGGCGGCCTTGGAACTCTCGCGGTGTGGATTCTGGTGGCGCTCACCGATCCCTTTGGCCGCTATGTCGGCTTTGGTTGGATGGCGGGAGGGGTGATCCTGTACGTCACCTATCGGCGGCGGAAGGGCATTTCGCTGACCAAAAGCGTGGAACGTCGGTACGAGATGCGATGAGCACGGACCTCACCCCCTGGAAGGGGTGGGCTAGACCGCCGACTGAGGTCGGCTGGTAGGGACGATTCGGCTGAGGCCGGGTGCGAAACGCTAGAATGCGAACGACGCCCCTGATTATGCAGTAGAAACGAGAGAGAGTCATGGACATACCGCGGGTCGGAGTCTTGCAAACGGTGCAGGTGGGGACGCCGCGCCGGTACGGCGGCGAGGGTACCACGGACGAGGCGCGCCGCCCCTGGGAAACATCCTTTTTCCGCGCTCCGAGCCCGGATTCCCGTTGGCTCTTCACTACCCATCTGGAGGGGAATGCCCAGGCCGATACCAAGAATCACGGTCGTCCCGGCCAGGCGGTGCTGCTCTACGCGGCGGCGCATTACGCGATCTGGCGGGAGGAGTTGGGCATGCCGGAGATTGGCCCTGGGGGATTCGGCGAGAACTTCACGATCAGCGGGCTCTCGGAGGAGACCGCCCGCATCGGCGACACCTATGGGATTGGCGCGGCCCGCATCCAGGTGAGTGGACCCCGGTATCCCTGTTGGAAGATCGAACGCCGGTGGGAGCATCCGGGACTTACCGCGCGGGTAGCGGCGACCGGGCGCACGGGCTGGTATTGCAGGGTGCTAACCGAGGGGCTGATCGAACCGGGGGCGCCGGTCGTGCTGATCGAGCGGCCCTATCCCCAATGGACCGTCGCCCTCGTCAACGACTTCGGCCACGACCGGAACGCCGATCTGGCCACCGCTCGGACCCTGGCGGCCTGCCCGCTGCTCAACGATTGGTGGCAAGAACTGGTGATCCATCGAGCCCTGAAGCAGCGAGAGGAGCAGCCGGCGTAGCCATCTGACCACAGGCGGAGACCCGCGCCGTCGCCGGAAACGTCGAAGGGGCGCCACCCCTTGGGATGGCGCCCCTTCGGCGAAGAACCGACCGAGACTTTAGCGGTCGATCTTCTGTACGTTCACGGCCCGGTTGCCGCGTCCGCGCGGATCGGGTTCGGCGTCGTACTCGACGGTGTCCCCGCGCCGCAGATTGTCAAACGTTACATTCTGCAGGGCTGAGCTATGGAAGAAGAGATCCTCTCCGCCTTGCTCCTGCTGGATAAACCCAAACCCGCGATCCGTTACTCGTGCAATTGTTCCCTGTGCCACGCTGCTGTTCTTTCTGCCATCGGGACGCGCCGGCGAAGCGCCGGTACCATAAATCATCGCCCCCTGACAATTACAATCATACCACAAAACACAAATGGGTGCACTTCTCGGCGAAAGTCGCGAAATTGAGCCCCGGCTAGGTTGACGCGGGTCAGGCTACCTCGCTCAGGCGGCCAGTCTTGACGTCGTAAATGAATCCGCGAATGGGAATATTTTTCAGGAGCAATGGTGAGGCGCGCAGGGCACGCACATCGTCCCGTACGCTCTGTTCCAGATCGGGAAACGAGAGGAACGGCATATCGGTGTCGGCGCCAAGCTCCTCACGCACCTTCCGCCGCAACTGATCGTCG
>JANWHO010000333.1 GCA_025450375.1 Chloroflexota bacterium | reverse complement strand
GGACCATCTCGGTCGAGATGCCGGTCAGTTGCAGGATTCCCCGCGGGATTGCCCGTTGCGGATCGATCAAGGTCTCGAAGCGATCCACGACTAACGGACCAACGCAACGAAGGGCCGCGATTTCGATTACCTGGTTGACGTGAGGATTCAGCCCGGTGGTCTCGCAGTCAACCACCAGGTACTCCATCCGATCCAGCGGCACCTCCTCCGCGCCCCAGGAAGCGAGACCCCATGAGCCGTCGCGGTGTTGGGTGAAGACGATGGAATCCGCGAGGAGCCGCCCAAGCTGACCACGCCAGAACTCGGCCGCGCCCGCCTTCCGCTCCTTCCCCATCCCGATCCCAAACACATGCTCGATCAAGGAGTCCGGGGCCAGGGGATGGCCGGCCGTGCTGAGCAAGTCGTGGGCCCGGGCGGCCAGGGTGCCGAGGGAGGGAGCGTCGCTTTGCATAGGCGGAAGGATACAGGATCGACGCGGCCCCTGACCGGTGGCCGGTTCATCGACGGCCGCCGTGGGCTCTAGTACGGTGAGGCTGAAGTATCGAGATCGTCTTCGGTAGGGGCACCCCTCGTGGGTGCCCGGTGGCGCGGCCCGAGGGCACCCACGAGGGGTGCCCCTACAACCGGCGGTCTAGCGGTTTGCGCGCCAAGCGCGGTCGGCATATGCTGGAGCCAGAAGGCATTGCAGCCATCCCGCGCTTGTTCCGCTTGATTTTTCACCAATTCGGAGGAGGAACCGATGACCACCCGCGACCACTACGACGCGATTGTGATCGGTGCCGGCCAGGCGGGCGGCCCTCTATCCACCGCCCTGGTGAAATCGGGCCGGACAACGGCGCTGATCGAACGGCGGCATGTGGGCGGCACCTGCATCAATGAAGGCTGCACGCCGACCAAGACCATGGTAGCCAGCGCCGAGGCCGCCTACATGGTCCGCCGCGCTGGGGAGTACGGTGTGCGGGTTGGCCCGGTGGCCGTGGAGATGGCGGTCGTGCGAGACCGGAAGCGGGCGATCGTGGAGAGCTTCAGGAGCGGGAGCGAGAAACAGATCGTCGGGGGCGGAGTAGATTTGCTGATGGGTGGCGCCCGATTCACCGGACCCCACTCACTCTCCGTGCGCATGGATGACGGAAGCACTCGGGATCTGTCGGCCGATCTCATCTTCATTAATGCCGGAGGGCGTCCCGCCCGCCCCTCTCTCCCGGGCCTTGACACGGTGAACTCGCTTGACTCGACCTCGATTATGGAGCTTGCCGAGGTGCCGGAGCATCTGCTGATTCTGGGCGGTGGGTACGTGGCCACCGAATTCGGCCAGATGTTCCGACGGTTTGGTTCAGAGGTAACGATCGTGCAGCATGGGCCCAAGCTTCTGCCGCGGGAGGACGCGGACATCGCGGAAGCGGTACTGGCGATCCTGCGCGAGGATGGGATCCGGGTGCTCCTGAATAGTTCCGGAGAGGCGGTCGAGGCGGCGGGAACAGGGGTGCGCCTCACCATCAGTACGCCAGGCGGAAGGGACGCACTCTCGGGTTCCCGTCTGCTGGTTGCCACGGGCCGAACTCCCAACACGGAGGAGCTTGACCTCAAGACCGCCGGGATCGCTACGGACAGGGGTGGGTTCGTGGTGGCGAACGTGCGGCTGGAAACCTCGGTTCCCGGCGTGTACGCCCTGGGCGACATCAAGGGAGGCCCGGCCTTTACCCACATTTCATACGACGATTTCCGGATTGTCCGCGCCAACCTCCTCGAAGGGGGACATCGGACCACCACCGGCCGCTTTGTACCGTACACCGTATTCATCGATCCACAGCTTGGGCGGATCGGACTAGGCGAGGAGGAAGCACGAGCGGCAGGCCATAGGGTACGGATTGGCGTCATGCCGATGAACCAGGTGGCGCGGGCCCTGGAAGTGGACCGTACACGCGGCCTGATGAAAGTAGTGGTCGACGGTGAGAGCGACCAGATCCTCGGGGCGGCCATACTCGGCCTGGATGGCGGCGAATTGATGGCCATGTTGCAAATCGCCATGATGGGAAATGTCCCCTATACGGCGCTGCGCGACGGTATTTTCGCCCATCCGACCCTCGCCGAAGCGTTCAACAATCTCTTTCAGAGCCTTCGCGATGGGTAGAATTATGCAAAGCCCGGATGACAAGTAACGCTCCAGGGACTACTGTGCATGAAGCACCGATGGAATAGTGACCCAATACAACACTGAGAGGATGAGGAACAGGTAACCGATGTCTACTCCGCGCGGCCATGGAACCGGGTATTCCCGGCCCGGGCGCGTGGGACACCAAAGAGAGCCGGCGGACGACAAAAGGAAATCCACCGGCGACGATGGGGGAAAACTCATGGAACCTTCGTTCTTCTCCCGAGAGGTGACGAGCGACGAATTGTCCGCCGACTTAACGGCGCTCAAGCTAGGCCGTTACCCCGGTTGGCGGCTGGTGGGTGACGTGGCCTACGAAACGGGCGCCAGGGTTGGTGACTTGATGGCGGTGTACAAGTGGGCCCGGATCTGGGTGAATGGCCCAAACGGGGAGGAACATGTGATCACCCTCCGGCGTCCCGACGAGAGCGCCGCCTGGCGGAGGGTTACGGCTCCAGGAGTAATTGACCAATAGAACCGGCTTCATGGACAACCATGGCTTAGGCAATTTAGGCGCTCCCTGCCCGCCATTTGGATGATGCCACCATATATCGCGGGCTGATAGGCTCGGAAGTGGGGTGGCATGCGGCGACGTAGCACGCGCCGGCATGCCCCACTGGGAGTGGCCTTCGCACCCTCGGCGTGGGCTCCCGGGCTTTATCTTGGACAAGCAGTGATGGGCTGCCGGCCGCGGCCCGCATTCCCTTGTCCATGTTTTTTTGCCGGCGTCCATGCCGGCGCCAGGAGGAAATCGATCTATGATCTATCGTTCCCGCATGTTCCTCAGCCGAATCATTCCGGCCTTGTTTCTTATTGGTTGCCTCGTTCTGGTAACCGGCAGCCAGTTCAGTCGCCCCAGCGTTGGGCGCGCGGCGCCCTCGGCGGCGGTCACGGACACCGCGACCCCTTCCCCAACCGCCACCGCCAGCGGACCGACTGCTTCCCCTACCGCGACGCCGGCGACACCCACCGCCACTGCCGCCTCCGGCGGCACGGTTACTCTGGTTGTCTCCCCAGCCCAGGTCGCGGCGGGGTCAAAAGTAACGGTGACCGGCAAAGGCTATCAAGCAGGAGAGCAAGTAGCTCTGGAACTAGCGACCTCTGGCGCTAATTCTGGGGTACAGCCTTTTGCCACGATCAGCGCCGACAGTTCAGGCGCCATCAACAACAGTGGAATCACGATTCCGGCCGGCACCCAGGCCGGCAACTATAGCCTGGTCACTTTGGGCCTGACTAGCCATCGGACCGCGAACGCTCCGCTCCAGGTGACCGCGCCCAAGGCTACGTTGAGCGCGAACCCTACCACTTTCGCACCCGACGACACCATTCAGGTCTCAGGCGCCAACTTCGTTCCTGGCGAGACCGTGAATATCGCGCTTGCCGCGACCTCGGGTTCGAGTTCGGTTACGCTCGGCCAGACAAAGGCCGATAGCTCTGGCGCATTTACATCGATCAAGCTGCAGATTCCCTTTGACATTCCCTCGGGATCTTTGCAATTGGTTGCGACCGGCCTGACATCCACGCGTCAGGCGACGCTCGCGGTGACCGCTCAGGTACACGCCGCGACCCTCACCGTGGCGCCCACCAGCACCAAGCCAAGCCAGACAATTGTAGCGACCGGCAGCCACTTCCAGCCGGGAGAGCCGGTGACCCTGGACCTGATCTCACTCTCAAGCAGCGTTCGGGTAGGGACTGCCACCGCGAATAGCTCGGGCGGCTTCACCTCGGGAAATCTCACGATCCCAGGCAACACGCCCGAGGGCACGGCCACTCTGGTGGCCACTGGGTCTACCAGTCATCTGAGCGCGACAGCGCAACTCTCGGTGGGCCGGTTGGCCGCGAGTCTGGTCCCGTCCGCTGGAACGGTAACGGCGGGGAAAACCCTGAATCTCACCGCCTCCGGCTTTATACCGGGCGAGTCCGTGACCGTGGTCATCTCGGGTACTCATCTTCCCGCTCTTACCCTGGCAACCTATTTGGCGGGAAGCTCCGGGACTTTCACGGCGAACGGCGTGACGATCCCTTCGTTCCTGCCCGCGGGGCCGTATACCCTGGCGGCATTTGGGCAGAAGAGTGGACGCTCCGCCTCCGCCACGCTGGCGGTACAGGCGCCGCCTCCCACGGCGCCTATCCTCAGCATCCTGGGGATCACTCATACTGCTGGGCAGACATATGTCCTGAGCCCCGGTGGGCTGGTGCAGGTCGCGGGGAGCCATTTCCCTGCCGGCTCGAGCGTCTCGATCGCTCTGGCCAATGCCAAGGGCACCATCGCGCTCGGAACCGTGAAAACCAACGCCCAGGGAACCGTGGGCCCGGTGTCGCTTACCCTTCCCGCCAACACCGCCACGGGCGCATACACCCTGGAAGCAGTGATCTCCGGGTCCAAGGTAGCATCCATTCCGGTCACGGTGGCCATTCTGACCCCCCATCTGACGGTCACCAGTGGCGAATTGTCCGCTGGTTCCACGATTCAGGTGCGGGGTACCGGTTACGCACCGGGGGAGCAGGTGGTGCTGGCCCTCAATAGCGCCGCCCTGGTCACGACCCCAACCAGCGTGGTGGCCAACGCGAGTGGCGCCTTCAGCGCCAGTTTCGTCGTGCCGAGCACGATTACCCAGGGCACGAACATTCTTACCGCTACCGGAGCAACCAGCCGTGCCGGATCCTCCGTCACCCTGCAAGCCGCTCACCTGAAGGCCACGACCTGGTACTTCGCCCACGGTGACACAACCGCGAATCACCGCACGGTAATCTCGCTCCTCAATTCGGCGCCGGGTGTGGCAAAAGTGACCCTCACTTTCCTCTACCAGGCCGCGCCCGAACGGAAGCAGTCAGTGACCGTGCCGGCTCATAGCGCCCTGAATATCGATCTGGGACTGGCGGCCGGACAGGAGCGCCACGTTTCAACCATCGTGTCAGCCGACCGCCAGATAGCGGCCCAAAGCACGATCTACTACGGAAGCGGGGACGGGAGCGCCGCCCTTGGCGCGAGCGCCCCAGCCAAGCTGTGGTATCTGGCCGAAGGGTACACTGGCGGTAGTTTTCACGAGTACCTCGACATCTTGAATCCCAGCAGTCACTACGCGAACGTCGATGTGCGGTTCCTTCCTTTCAATGGCAAACCGCCCAAGGAAGTACGCTTCTCGGTGCATCCTCGGGCCAACATCACCGTCGATGCCGGGCTGTACATGCCCGCTTCCTCCATCAGCGCCATTGTCTCCGCCGATCAGGGAATCGTGGTAGAACGGACTCTAAGGTTCGGAGCCGGGGGCCGTGGCGCGCACGATAAGATCGGGATCGCCAGCAGTTCGACCGTGTGGCTGTTCGCCCAGGGGAACACGGCCGGCGATCGGCAAACCTTCCTGACCATTCTCAACCCGAATCAGGCCGCTGCCGCCACGGTGACCGCCACTCTCTTCGACGGCCTTGGCAAGCCAATCGGGGCGCGAACAATCGTCGTGGATCCGCTTCATCGCGGGAATATCAAGGTAAACAACATTATCGGCAGCGCGGAAGTGGCCGTCGCGGTCACAAGCACGGTGCCGGTCGTGGTGGAGCGCCCGCAATATGTTGGTCCTGCCGATCTCGGACAAGCGTCCTCGGGCAGCGACATCTTTGGTCGGAACGGGGCCGGCGCATCCTGGACGTTCCCCAGTGGTGATACGTCCGGCGGCAACCAAGAGACACTCTATCTCTACAATCCGGGGCTCAAGACCGCAAATGTAACCGCCACCCTCTATACCAGTTCCGGTGCAACCTTCCAGCAAAACATGTCCCTGGCCGCGAATAGCAGGACGGTTGTTAACCTCAGCACGGTGTCCGGTCTGCCGGCTGGTCCCTTTGGCATGGTTGTACGGAGCACCAACGGGCAGCTCTTCATAGCCGAGCAGTCCACGCTCAACTCGACTACCCATCGATACACCAGTACGCAAGGTATAGCGCAATAACCTGATGGGAACGCGCGGGTGGGAGAGGAGGAAACTCCTTTTCCATCCGCGCACTAGCGTTTGCAAGGAGTACAAAATGGTGCGATCCCGCATGCAAACGGGCGGGCGTGTGCTTGCCCTGGTCCTCCTTCTTCTCTGTATTCTCCCGTTTGGCGCCGCTCGGGCCGGGGCCGCGCCGGCTCCGGTTCAGCGTCGCGCGACGGTGGACCAGAGCAGGCCCGCCTCGGTGCGTCTCCATGCTCCCGCCGTGATGGTGACCACGGCGGTCACGCCGACCACCACAGCCACCCTGGCCGTCACTCCGACCGAGGTAGCGGCGGCCTCCACGGTGGCGGTAAGCGGCTCCGGCTTCGCCGCCGGCGAGACCGTCACCATCCAGATCGCCAGTACCGGCGCCGTGACCAGTACCGAGACAGTGGACCCAGGTGTCAAAGCGGATGCCGGCGGGGCCTTCAAGGTACCGGCCTTGCAGATTCCCGCCTCCCTTCCCGCCGGTACCTATCGGCTTCTGGCGGTCGGCGTGAGTAGCGCCCGGGCCGCCGAGGTAGGGCTCAAAATTACCGCGGTAAGCGCTACCCTGACCGCCGACCACGCGACCTTTTCCCCCGGAGACGCGGTTCGAGTGACCGGGGCCCATTTCGGGCCTGGTGAGCGGGTGCTCTTCAGTTTGAGCAGCGTCTCTCAATCGGTCTCAATCCCGCTTGGTCATGCTCTCGCCAATCATGCTGGGAATGTTGGCCCAGTTGCCTTGCAGATCCCATTCGGCGTCCCAGCGGGGACGCTTCTTTTGACCGCTGTTGGCCAGACTACCAATCGGCAGGCCACGGTCAATGTGTCCGTAACAGCGGCCGCCGCTACCCTGGTCACCTCGGCCAGCAGCGTCAAGCCCGGAGAACACCTTGCCGTCTCGGGCACCCACTTTCAACCGGGCGAGACCGTTACGGTGGACCTGGTGGCCCTCTCGACCAGCGCCCGTCTGGGTACCGCTCACGTCCATGCGAACGGCGATTTCTCACTCAGCGTGGTCGTCCCCGCGAATACCCCGCAGGGAACGGTCAGTGTAGTCGCCACCGGGACAACCAGCCATCTCAGTGTCTCCCACCCGATTTCGGTCGGTGCACTGCCGGCTACCCTGAAAACCAGTGGCACGGTGAAGGCAGGCGGCACGGTGGCCGTGGCCGGGACCGGTTTCATCCCCGGCGAAGCGGTTAACTTCCAGCTCCGCGGCGGCAAGATTAGCTCGCTGGCTCTGGGTTCCGTGATCGCCGACACCGCGGGCAAGGTCACGGTGGCCCACCTGGTGATCCCATCCCTGGTGCCCGCGGGCACCTATAGCATGGTCGCATATGGGCAGACAAGCGGCCGATCGGCGACCTCTACCCTCGCGGTCCAGGCGCCGCCTGCCGCCGCTCCGATTCTTAGCGTCCTTGGCGGCGTGCCCGGACCAGGTGGTTCCTATCTTGTCAGTCCCGGTGGTCTGGCGGAAATTGCCGGCAGCAACTTCCCGGCCCACGCACGAGTGACCATCGCCTTGGTAGCGGCGGGAAAAGCCACCGCCCTTACGGTAGTGACTGCCTCGAGCACTGGCGCGCTCGGTCCCTACGGTGTGACCTTGCCCGCGAATACCGTCGCCGGAGCCTATTCACTTGAGGCACTGGTCGGCGGAAAGAAGCTCGCCGGCATCGTGCTCCATGTCGCCGCGCTCACCCCGCGTCTGTCGCTCTCAACCAATACGCTGTCGGCGGGCGCGACGGTAGGAGTCCGCGGGTTCGGGTTCGCGCCTGGAGAGCAGGTGGTAGTGGCCCTCAACAGTTCCGCTCTGGCCACCATTCCCTCCTCAATCCTGGCCAACAGCCATGGTAGCTTCTCCGCGAGCTTCGTGGTGCCCACTACGGTGTTGAATGGTACGAATCTCGTGACCGCGAGCGGCGCCAGCAGCCGAGCCAGCGCGCAGGCCGCGGCAACCGCTCATCTACCGGTATCCAGCCGCTGGTACTTTCCCCATGGAGATACGACTGGCGACCACGAGACATCAATTAGCATGTTGAATCCCAGCGACGCGCCCGCCACGGTCAAAATGACCTTCCTGTACCAGACAGGGCCGGAGCACATGTACACCCAGATCGTCCCCGCTCATCATGAGGTCAGCGTCGGCTTGCGTCTGGTGGCTGGGGTAGGTCGGCAGGTGTCGACCATTCTTGAGTCGGATCGGAGCATCAGCGCCTCCAGTACGATTAGCTATGGCGCCGCCGATACGAGCACCGCTCTGGGAGCGGCCGGTCCGGCCACTACCTGGTACCTGGCCGAGGGGTACACCAACGGCAGTTTCAGCGAATACCTGCACATCATGAACCCCAACAACGCCTTCGCCACGATCGATGTGCGCTTCCTTCCCTTCAACAATCGTCCGGCCAAAGAGACCCGGTTCGTCATGCAGCCGGATTCCAATATCCAGATCAACGCCGGCCAGTACATGCCCGGCCTGTCGATCAGCGCCATCGTGACGGCGGACCATCCCGTGGTCGTCGAACGGAGCATGCGGTTTGGCCTGGGTGGGCGAGGCGCGCACGACAAGATCGGGGTCACCTCGGCCTCCACGATCTGGCAATTCGCACATGGTGAAAGCGCGGCGAACCGCCAGACCTTCTTCACCATCCTGAACCCGAATCAAGCCGCGCCCGCTGCCGTCACCGCGACCTTCTACGACCATGCCGGGCGTCCGGTGGGCAGCAGCACGGTGATCGTCGATCCTCTGCATCGTGGGAACATCAAGCTGAACGATGTGCTCCCCTCGGCACAGGTAGCCACGGTACTGACCAGCAATGTCCCAGTCGTGGTGGAGCGTCCTTCCTATGATGGACCAGCCAATCTTGGCCAGGCGATGGCTGGGAGTGTGGTGTTTGGTCAAAACGGCGGCGGACTCTCTTGGGCTTTCCCCGGGGCGAGCACGGCGCCCGGCAACCTTTCCCAGCTCTTCCTGTTCAATCCCGGACTGAAGGCGGTTGCCGTCCACGCAACCTTCTATTCCGATCTTGGGGCGACCGTGACCCAGGATTACACCCTGGCTCCTAACAGCGATACGGTGCTTACCGTGAACAGTGTCCCTGGTTTGCCCCAGGGCCGGTACGGCGCCGTGCTCAAGAGCACCAATGGAGCAGTGTTCCTGGCCGAGCAATCGAACTGGAACGCCACCCTCCGGCAAATGGGGAGCACTCAGGGAATATCCCAGTAATCTCAACTCCTCAAATCAGAAAGGAGGTGAGAACCGTCGGTTCTCACCTCCTTTCTGATTTGAGGAGTTAGGCACAACGAGCCCAGCGGCGATGCGCGGCGCCTTCTATCGGCCGGCCTGGCTCATCCCTCGTTCGATCAGCCCATGCAGAGCCTCCACGGGTGCCGTGGCCAGGCCAATCACCCCGTCCGCCGCCCCATAGTAGAGGTAGTACAGACCTTGGCGTTCGATCAAGCCAGTGGCAAAGACCACCATCCCTACTGGTCCTTTCATTTCGTAGGGCTCGGTGGGGACAAAGATAGGTTCTGGATGGCGATAGAGCACCTTCGTCGGATCGTCACGGTCCAACAGCACCATTCCGGTGCGGTAATGGCGTCGGTTCCCCTCCGCCGTGTAGTGCGCGTTGGCATGATAGATCACCAGCCAGCCCCAGTCGGTTTCGATCGGTGCCGGTCCCGCCCCAACCCGTTCTTCCTCCCAGTCGCCCGGCAATGGCTCAAGAACCCTACGCGGCGGGGACCATGCGCGCAGGTCAGGCGAGGTG
>JANWHO010000332.1 GCA_025450375.1 Chloroflexota bacterium | reverse complement strand
TCCCAGCGCTGCGTTTGATCCCACCAGCGCTGCTCCATGGCCGCGTTTTGCCGCATGGCAACCCCAAGGGCCTGTTGATACACGCTGGCTCGCCCCTGATAGAGGGGCGTCACGGAGGCATAGACGGCGTTACCGGCCCTCAGCACGTCGCTGAGTTGACTCAAAGGGGCGCCCTCGGCAGCCAGGGCCCGGGCGAGTCTGGGATCGGCCAGCACATGCGGGAGGCGCGCGGTAAGCAGGAAGCTCGTGCCATCGGAGAGGGTTGTCGTGGCCGTGAGGAGCGCGCTGCCGTCGGACGCGATGTCGAGCCGAACCGCCAAAGGCGCCGGTGCACCGGGTTCGGTAGCTTGCAGGGTGGAAAAGACACTATATGCCTGAGGCCCGACCTGCCCGACGGATGCGCTCCCCGATCCCTGCACCTGGAGCGTCGTACGATTGGCGGCCGGTGAGGCAGCCGAAAGATTCCAGGTAATCGGTCCCCGTACCACGCCACGCGGGGCACCCCGCCCGGCCGCTCCCGATACTACATAGTGCCCGAGCAGAGACTGAAAATCGGCCAGGGTGCGTGGCCGCGCACCGGCGTTGACCCCCACGCTGGGCAGGCTGGCCGGCGCCGCCAACGAACCAAGCGCCGGAACCAGCGCCGAGAGCGCCCCCGCGTATGCGTTCGCGGCGGGCGCCCCATGTACGAGGGTGGGGGCGCTCCACGGGGGTGCCGCCACGGCGGCGGTGGGAGGTGAGGGCGCCGCGGCTTGCGGGGCGACGGTTCGCAAGAGGTCGTCAGTGCCTGCGTCACCAATCTCGCGCGGCGGCGCCGGGTCCTGAGCCGTGGAGAGCGAGCTATAGATTGGGGGAAGCAACGGCGCCGTCTCGATTGGAACATTCCGCTCGCCGGCTACCTGGGCAACCAGCGGGGCTCCCGGTCCGGCTCCGCTCGACCCTTCGGTCGCGACGAGATTGGATGGGTTGTCCATGGAGCCCAAGAGCTGGTTGGGACCTAGCATGACCCCGGGATCGGCGCCACGATAAAACGCGGGATCGCGCGGCGCCGGCGTAGGGCTGGGGATCGCGGCCCACGCCCGGGCGTAGCGGCGCGCCTCGGCCGCTTGCGTTTCCAGGGGCGCCCGGAGAACCGCCAATACATCGGACAGCGCATATGAGCCCACCTGCCCATCAGCCACCGAAACCCGGTTAATGAGCACAGTTCGCTGGGTGACCAAGACGCTCAAACGGGCCACCAGAGCATCATAGTTCGAGTTAGCGGCCAGGGAGGGACGCGGAACCAGGAGGGGTACGACGAGCAGCGCGGCCAGTCCCGTGGCGATCGGCGCTCTGTACCTTGTTCGTCGTTTCCGAACCTGCCGTGCTCCCACCAGGTTCGCCTGCTACCGCCGGACTACGGCGCGTGGTTCATTGCTTGCCGACCCCATAGCCAGTCCCTTCCCCAGTTCAGCCGACCGAAAACGCCCGTACCGCTTCAAGCACTCCATTCCGGTAAAAGAGTATTCGATATTTGCCCGAAGGGAAAGCGTGGGTCCCGCCTTTGTAGTCCGCCCAGGCGCTGAAAGACTGAACATCCGCGTCCGTTCCGGCCTGATACTGGATATCGTCACCCGGCAAGCGCACCCCATCTCGCTCGAACACAAAGTGAAGCTGGTCGGTATTGTGGATGCCATGCAGCGTCACCACCGCGTAGAAGCGCAGGGAAGGCGACACGAATCGGGTAGACGCCTCGACCGCCTTTCCGGTCAGATCCACATTGCGCGCCACCACCAGACCAGCATCGCCGGTGGCGGTCGCGGTAGGGGCGGGAGTGCTGGTCGGCAGCGGCCCACCGGGGGTAATCCGCATGCCGGACCCGCCGTTGCCCAGCAGCGAACGAACCGGCGTCGCGGTGGCCACCATCGTCGGAGCGGCCCCATTCGACACCTTCACCGGCGACTTCGTGGCGGAGCCGATTTGCCGGTGAGCGGTCGCGTGTCCGGTTGTCTGATGAATCTGGACCGCCGGCCGTAGGGTCGCGGTATGTGAGCCGCCGGCCAGATCGTGCGCCGCGCTCATCACGAGCAGAAACAAGCCGGTGATGATCGCGAGAACCAGTGCGACCGCCACCGCGAAGGGGAAGTAGGAGGTGAGAGGGGCACGCCTCCGCGGGGGCCGCGGAGCGCGTCGAGAGCTCGGATCCAGTCCGCCTCTGTCCCGTCCGGCATCGCTGAGTCGATTCCTGGCGTCTTTTCCTACCATTCTCACAAGTCCATTAGCTGAGCTGCATTTGACCATCCAACGCGGTCACGCCATGCGAGGCGTAGGACGAGGGATTCCGGATTGCCCGCCACCGCCGACCATACCATGGACGAGCCAGGCTTTCTCCGTCATCCCGCAAGCCATACCTCAGGCAAAGTGTACACGCCGCCTTGCCGCTTCACCATACCTCACGGTGGATAACCACTCCACCGCAGGCAGCCATGTTGACATGAATAGGGCCGCCCCGGTACAGTCTGGGCGGCTGAGGGGCCGGGGATTCGGCGCTCTGGCGCCTATGGATTGGCGCACCACGAGCACCAGGCAACCGACCGCGCCGGCTGCTTTCACGGTCCTCGTTTGGCGTTGTCGCGCCCCAAGATGAGAGAGGGAATGCCAAAGACACTCGCAATCGGTCGCCAGACTCGACTCCTGGGCTTCGAGTGCCTGCTCTTCCTCGTCGCCCTCTGGGTATTGCACCGATTGGCAACCCACGGCTTCAGCATGATGATCACCAAGGCGATCTGGCTCGCGCCTTTGCTGGGGATCGGCACCGCGATTCTGGGGATCGGCATTGTCCGTGGAGTGGCGGGATTGGCCGGCCGCGAGGCCACCGCTTACATTGGCCTGGGCCGGGCCCGCGCCGCTCGGACTTTGATCAGCGTGGTTCTGTACGTCATCCTGGCCATCGCGATTGCCAGTACCACCCAGCTGGATCTGAGTGGGATCGCGGTGAGCGGCGCGGTGACCGGGGTGGTGGTCGGAATCGCAGCGCAAGCGTCGCTGTCCAACGCGGTAGCCGGTCTGGTCATTCTCTTCTCGCGGCCGTTCCGTTCCGGTCAATTTGTCACCGTGCGGTCAGCGGCCTTCGCGGGCAGTGAGTATACCGGGGAAGTAGGCGAAATCACCCTCTTCTACACGACGCTCTTCGCCGGGCCGCAAGAAATTCACGTACCGAACAGCGCCATGATGACCAGCGTGGTCACCCTGCGCCCGCAGAGCCTCGAAGTCTACCTCCCGGTGCTCATTCCGGCGGACCGCTGGAGCAGCCTTTCCACGACCGATCTGACGCGCCAACTGAAATCAGCCCTCCCCCCGAACCGGAACGTAAGCGTGACCGTGGAAAAAGTAGAGGGGGGCATGGTGCAACTGGCGGTGCGCGCCTCTCTGGCCGGCGAAGACGAGCGCGCGCTTCTCGAACGGGGAGTGATCCACGCCATCCAGCCAGCCCCGGCTCCGGAAACGCCCGCCCAGGCGGCATTGGATTGAGTTGCCGATGGCGGGGAGGGGGTGGTATACTCATCGGGCAGGGCGCCCGTAGCTCATCTGGACAGAGCAGGGACCTTCTAAGTCCAAGGTAGTGGGTTCGAGTCCCCCCGGGCGCACCCCACTCGTGGCATGGTGATCGTAGCTCAATTGGCAGAGCTCTGGATTGTGGCTCCAGCGGTTGCGGGTTCAAGCCCCGTCGATCACCCAGTTAATACAGGTGGGGAGCGCGCCCCACGGGGAATGTGGCGGCGGAGTTGAGTTGGACCGCCATTTCCTCTGGACGCTTTCGCCGGCGCTGCCCTCACGGTGTCCGTCTCGCATGTGGAGGCGGATCGGGCCGCGTAGCTCATCCTTGAGAATTGGGCGCCATGGGCTTCGCCTAAGAAGCTACCCGAGGGTATGCGCCCGCCAGGGTATGACCGCGGTCATCTCGGCTAGCACGTTGGTCAGTGCCGATTGGAACCGGATCTCGGATCCTGGTACGTTTGCCCTTTGAGTAAATGAGGGCGCTGATCTGATGAAAAAGCATCTCCATGTCTGCCTGGTCAATCCCGCCTGGAGCTTTGAGGGCTCGATTTATTTCGGGTGCCGAGAGCCGCATTTGCCGCTGGAATACGGCTATACGCGGGCCTTGCTGGAGGCGCGTGGGCACGCGGTGACGCTGCTGGATGGGCAGGGCTCGGGCTGGTCGCCGAATGAATTGGTGGCCGCTATCGGGGCGTCCGAACCAGATCTTGTAGTCGTCTGTACTGCCCCTTCATATTTATTCTGGAGATGTGCCCCGCCGGAGTTGCGGGTGCCGTTGGCGCTGGCGCGGGGTCTCCGGGGGCTGGGAGCACCGCTGGTGGTGGTGGGGCCGCATGGGTCGTCGACGCCGGAGTCGACCTTGCGGAAGTTTGGCGCCGCGGTGGGGTCGCGGGATCTGGCGGTGGTGTTGGGGGAGTGCGAGGAGGTGCTGGTGGCCCTGGTGGAGCGGCTGCCGGGTCGGGAATTGGCGGAGGCGTGCCGGGAGGTGCCGGCGATGTGCTTCTGGGACGGCGATGCTCCGCGGGTGAACGGGGGGCCACATGCCTCGCGGCTGGAGGAGCTACCGGCCCCGCGGTGGCCGGAGGAGGTGGTGTCCCGGCATGCGCACCATCATCACCGGTTCGAGGGGCCGTTCTCGGGTCCGGGGGCGGAGATGGAGGTGTCGCGGGGCTGCCCGTATCGCTGTTCGTTCTGCGCCAAGGAGCATTTCCGCAATAAGTATCGGAAGCGACCTCTGCCGGTGGTGTTGGAGGAGCTGGATGGCTTGCTAGCTCAGGGCATCACCTACTGCTATTTCATCGACGAGATCTTTCTCCCGGACGCATCGCTTTTGAATGCGCTCGCGGAGAGGCGGCAAGCGCGGTCGATTCCCTTCCACTTCGGCATGCAGACGCGCATCGATCTCTGGGAGCCCGCGATGCTGGAGCACCTGGAGGCGGCAGGGTGCGTCTCGATCGAGGCAGGCGTGGAATCGATCAGCGAGGCTGGGCGCGCCGCCCTGAATAAGCGCTGCAAGCTGTCCACCGAGCAGTTGACTGAACGGCTGACCATGGCGCGGCGCTACGTGCCGTTCGTGCAGGCGAACCTGCTGGATAGCGGCGCCGATGACCCGGCGGCCATCGAACGGTGGCGAGAGGAATTGTTGGCCCAGGGCGTCTGGGC
>JANWHO010000331.1 GCA_025450375.1 Chloroflexota bacterium | reverse complement strand
GGGGGACCTGCTGCCGCAACTACGCCGCTACCTGATGACCCGCTCAGTCGTCTGTGGCGTGGTGGTGGTCTTGCTCCTGCTTCATCTCGGCGTTGGTAAGGTGTTCGACCTTGGCACCCTGCTGCTCCTTGCCGTTTTGTACGCCCTCATCGTGGGAACCGGCGGCCTGGAGGCGGCCCGTAACTCCGGCGTCGGCAGTGACTCCCGGCGCCAGGAGCGACTGGCCGAGGATGCTCTGCGGCGGGCCGGCCGATTGCAAAGCCACCTCGAGCCCTGCACCGCTACCGACGACGTGGTGAATCGGATCCTCGCCAGCGGCAGCGATCCTCGCCGAATGGCTATTCTGGCCGGCAACGAGGTCGAGGACGCCTTGCGCGCCGTCTACCGTCACTTCTCCGATGCCGAACGGATGGCCGGCACCTCGAACGGCACCGATCTGCCGCTTACCTTTCTGGTGCAGGAGTTGATCTGGCGAGCCCTCCTTTCGCCCGATATTTATGATACGGCGGAGCCGATTCTGGCCCTCCGAGAATTGGCCATGTCGCCGCGAGCCATCATTCAACCGCGGGTGGCCACCGATATCGCCCGCGCCACGCAGGCGGTCGTTTTGCGGGTGCAATCCCTGGGAATCGATATTCATCCGCGCCGGGTTCCCTTGAGTTGGCTGCGGGAGCCAATGGAGGACGAACCGGAGTTGGTTGACCGCAACCACGCCGAGGAAGTCCCCGCACAGTCCGATCTTGACCTCTTCGGCCCCGACGATGGGGATGTGATCGATGGCGACCGGCTTGATCCCGCGGAGGCGCGGGAACCGGTGGTAAGCCGGGAGGCGCGCGCGTCGTCGGGCGGAGACAGCGGAGAACCGCGCGCGTAGCCCCTGGGTTTCCGGCCCCGCGCCGCGAACGGCAATCCCCGACCATCGCCCAGCCGCCAGATTCGTCCCGCCTCACTCGTGGAGGAGTGCATGCAGAGCCCAGAGTTGTCCAAACAGTTTGACTTTCAGGCCGTGGAGGCCGACCGCTACCGATTTTGGGAAGAGGGCGGTTACTTCAAGCCTCGGCCCAGCCCCGGTACGCAGCCGTTCGTAATCAGCATTCCTCCGCCCAACGTCACCGGCGAGTTGCACCTCGGCCATGCGCTCTTCGCCACGATCGAGGATGTCATGATCCGCTACCACCGGATGCGGGGCGAGCCTACTCTGTGGGTTCCCGGCACCGACCACGCGGGGATAGCTACCCAGAAAGTGGTGGAAGACCTTCTGGCCCGCGAGGGCGTCAGCCGCCACGATTTGGGGCGCGAAGCCTTCGTGGAGCGGGTGTGGGCCTGGAAGGAACAGTACGGCAGCACGATCGTCCAACAACTACGGATGATCGGCGCCTCATGCGATTGGGAACGCGAGCGGTTCACCCTCGACGCCGGGTTGTCGCGCGCCGTGCGCGAGGTATTCGTCCGCCTATGGGACGAGGGCCTGCTCTATCGAGCCGCGCGGATGATCAACTGGTGCCCACGTTGCGGCAGCGCCGTCTCCGACCTGGAGGTAGAGCACGAGGAGCGAGCGGGCAAACTGTACTACATTCGCTACCCCCTGGCCGGCAAGGACGGCGGGCCGGCCGATGGGCGCTTCGTCACCGTCGCCACCACGCGGCCTGAAACCATCCTGGGCGATACCGCCGTGGCTGTCCATCCCGATGATGCCCGGTACGCGGGTTTGGTAGGCCATGATCTCTTGCTGCCCCTTCTCCACCGCCGGATTCCTATCGTGGCCGATCGGGCCGTGGAACCGGGGTTCGGCACCGGCGCGGTCAAGGTGACGCCCGCGCATGACCCAACCGACTTCGCCATTGGCCAACGCCACAAGCTTCCCCAGGTCCAGGTGATTGGTTTTGACGCGCGGATGACCGCCGAGGCAGGGCCGTACGCCGGCCAGGATCGCTTCGAGGCTCGCGAAAACGTGCTAGCCGATCTGGATCGGGCTGGTCTCATCGAGCGAGTGGAAGACCACCAAATGAGTATCGGCCTCTGTCAACGGTGCGGAACGGTGGTCGAGCCGCTAGTCTCCACCCAGTGGTTCGTCCGCATGAAGCCGCTTGCCGGGCCCGCCGCCGCCGCCGTCCGCTACGGCCAACTTACCATCGTGCCCGAGCGCTTCGCCCGCGTCTATCTGCACTGGATGGACAACATTCAAGATTGGTGCATTTCCCGCCAACTCTGGTGGGGACATCGTATCCCGGCCTGGTATTGCGCGCACTGCGGCGAAACCACGGTCACCCTGGAGGATCCGACCAACTGCGGCCATTGCGGCTCGGACCAGATAGAACGCGATCCCGATGTATTGGACACCTGGTTTAGCTCCTGGCTGTGGCCGTTTAGCACCCTCGGCTGGCCGGATGATACCCCAGACCTTCGCGCCTATTATCCGACCAGCGTGCTGGAGACTGGGTACGACATCCTCTTTTTCTGGGTGGCCCGCATGGTCTTCGCCGGACAGCATTTCACCGGCGTCCTTCCGTTCCACACCGTGTACCTGCATGGCCTGGTGCGCGACAAGCAGGGACGGAAGATGAGCAAATCCATCGGCAACGTGATCGACCCTCGGATCATGATGGCCAAATACGGCACCGACGCCCTCCGCTACACCCTGGCGACGGGGGGCACGCCGGGAAACGACATCAGGCTCGATCCCCAGCGGGTCGAGGACGGGCGGAACTTCATAACCAAACTCTGGAATGCCGCCCGCTTCGTCTTATCCCAAAAGCTGGAGGAAGCGCCGCCGGGGCCGGCCGTACCGCTCTCGCTCGCCGATCGCTGGCTGAAGTCGCGCCTCAATCGCGCCATCGCCGATGTGACGCGCCTGATCGACGGCTACCAGTTTGGCGAGGCCGGCCGCCAGGCGCATGATTTCCTCTGGAGCGAATATTGCGATTGGTATCTGGAAATCGCCAAAATCCAGTTGCAAGGCTCGCCGGATGAGCAAGGCGCCACGCGCGCCTTGTTGCACGAGGGGTTGGAGACCAGCCTACGCCTGCTTCATCCCTACATTCCCTTCGTCACCGAGGAGATCTGGCAGCGGACTCCCCACGAGGGCGAGGCGCTGATCGTGGCCCCATGGCCCGAGGCCGGCCCGCGAGACGAAGAGGCTGAGCGAGACATGGAAATCATCTTCTCCCTCATCCGCTTCGTCCGCAACGCGCGGGCCGAGCTCAACCTGGATCCCACGCGGCGGTTACCGCTGGTAGTGGTGAGCGCCGAGCGCGCGGCCTTGATTCGGGCCCAGGCCGGCGTTTTCGCCACTCTAGCCAGGGTGGAGCTTACCGTACAGGAGGCCATGGAGGATGTGCCGACCCAGGCGCTGCATGCGGCGTTGCCGGGTATCACCGCCTACCTACCGCTGGAAGGGTTGATCGACCTGGAAGCGGAGCGGGAGCGCCTGCGGAAGGAGATCGCGAACGCCGAAACCTTCGCCGCTGGTCTGCGGGCTCGCCTAGCGAACGCGCAATTCATGGAGCGGGCGCCGGCGGCGGTGGTGCAAAAGGAGCGGGAGCGTTTAGAGGAGAGCGAGCAACTGGCGGGAGCCCTGGCCGCGCGTTTACATGTTTTGGGTGGATAAATGCCTGTTCATCCACCATTCACGTTGATCTCCGAGACAAAGGGGCGTACTCTGGCAATGCCGGGTAGATATGCTGCCTCCTACTAGTCAGATGAAAGCATGAGTAAGGCACACAAGACAGCTCAGGCGCCAGTCCGGCAAACCCGCCGGCTCGCCGTCGCCCCGTTTGAAGGGTTTGATCGGAACACCACGCTCTTCCTCCCGCAAGGACTGATCGATGATCAGCTTTCCGGCCTGACCGAGGGTGAATTGAAGATCATGCTCTGCGTGATTCGGGCCACCAATAGCGGCCAGCGGCAGGGCGTGGCCCTCAGTGTGCGTATGTTATGCCAGGGTGGGGCGCCCGATTTGTTGCCTGGGCGCGGCTCCGGCCTCTCACCGCGAACCGTGCAGGCCGCGAGCGCCGCGCTAGAGACCGCCGGCTATCTCAAGGTGACGCGGAGAATCGCTCCGGACGGCAGCGGCCTGCCCTCGTTGTTCTCCCTCCCCCTGTTCGCCCTCGGGATGAGCGCGCCCATGGACGCAGGGTCGCCGCGCTTTCCGGGATACAATGCCAGCCGGCGGATGCGTCTACCGCTCCTGGTGATCGACCGTTTGCTGGCTGAGTTGTCGGGCGCCGAGCTTCGGGTGCTGCTCTATGTCCTCCGGCACACTTTCAGCCTGGGTATTCCCGCCGAGGTGATGCCGATGGCCAGGCTGGTGGATAATACCGGGCTTAGTCTTCGTCACACCCGTCTGGCGGTGACAGGGCTGACCGCCCGCGGCATCCTGTTGGTGCAGCACCGGCAGGATCGCGAACGGGGCAAGCTCCCCTCTCGTTTCGCGGCGCCGGTCCTTGGGGAACCATCGCCATTCGCCGAGCCGGGGGCGGCGCCGGCCCGCCCGGCCCTGCCAGAGGAGACGCCCGAGGCGACGCGGCCCGTGTATCTGGTGCCCGGCACGCAAGCGCCCCCGCAACGGCCCACTCTGGTGCTCCACGAGCCGACGCCCGAAACGCCGAGCCCGACGCCCGCGGGTATTTTGCAGGTATTCCCCACCACGAATCAGACGCCGGAGCGCCAGCCAGCGGTTGGGTCCGCCGCCGGCGCCCCGCTTGGACGACGGGCGGCCTCCAGCGAAATGATCCGCGATCTGCATCCGGCATGGGCGGCGGTCAAGCGTATCCTGTCCACCCGCATGCCGGTCCAGACCTTCGCCGAACGGATCGCCACCACCCATGGGGTGGGAAACGGAGGGCCGGAGTTGCTGGTGGCGGTGGAAAACGAGCATCACCGTTGGTGGGTGGAAACGAAACTGCGCGATCAGATTCGCCAAGCCCTGGTGGATGCGGGTTACGGTGATCTCCCGGTGCGGTACCTCAATTACGATGGGGCGATTCCCCTCGTGCCGGAGCACGACACAAACCCGGCTTGACCACCGCCGCCCCACCCGGCACACTAGCTACCGTGCGCGGGTATGCCTGACCCCCTGACGGTCACCAGATCCTGCCGGGGAGACAGTATGGCGGACGGCGGATCGTTCGACGGCCACGAGCCAGGAGCCCATCACCATAAACACGACACACTTGACGAAATTGCCCAAGTGACGGCACCGCCTGGGAGCGCGAGCATCTTGCTCGCACTGGCGCGCCAGCGCCAGGAACGACTGGCCCGTTCATCGGAGCCGCCATGGGAAACGATAAGATTGCGTCCCGGAACCGCTC
>JANWHO010000330.1 GCA_025450375.1 Chloroflexota bacterium | reverse complement strand
GCCGAGCGGCTGGGATGGAAGCCGGAGGTCTCCTTCAAGGACGGCCTGAGGCTCACTGTGGAGTGGTTCAAGGAGCGCGCCTCATGAGCACCTCCGCTTTGCCGCTCCGACCGCTGGGTCATACATCCCTGCGCGTTCCCTCGCTCTGCATCGGGGCCGCTGCGTTGGGGAACATGCCTGAGTCGTTCACCTATGAGGTCGCGGAGGCCGAGGCGCTGGACACCATCCGAGCCGTGTTCAACGGCCCCATCCCCTTTCTCGATACCGCCGCCATCTATGGCGAGAGCGAGCGGCGGATCGGGGTGGTCGTACGTGAGATGGGCGGCCTCCCGGACGGCTTTGTCCTGAGCACCAAAGCCGACCGCGACCCCCGGACCAACGACTTCAGCGCCGAGATCATCCGGCGTGGGGTCGAACGCAGTCTTCAGCTCCTGGGCCTGGAGAAGCTCCAACTGGTGTATCTGCACGATCCGGAGAATGGAGATTTTAGCGAGATAACCGGCCCCGGCGGCGCCGTGGAAGCGCTCCAACGCTGCCAGGAGGAGGGCCTGATCGACCACCTGGGGATCGCGGGCGGACCGATCGACCTGCTGATCCGTTACGTGAACCTGGGCCTCTTCGAGGCGGTTATCTCGCATAACCGCTACACCCTCCTCAATACCAGCGCCAATCCCCTCTGGGATCTCTGCCAGACTCGGAATGTAGCGGCGATCAACGCCGCCCCCTACGGCAGCGGCATCCTTGCCAAGGGTACCGCCGCCTGGCCCCGCTACGCCTATCAGAGCGCGGAGGGCGACTTGCTGGAACAGGCCCGAGCTATTGAGGCGATCTGTGCCCGCCATGGAGTGCCACTGGGCGCCGCCGCCCTCCAGTTCTCCCTGCGCGATTCCCGAATCACCAGCACCATCGTGGGGCTTACCAAGCCTGAGCGGATAGCCACCACCCTGGCCTGGGCCGAGCATCCGATCCCCGCCGCCTGTTGGGAGGAGCTTGCAACCATCGCGCCCACCACCGAGGATCCGGAAGCCCACCGCTGGGATACCTGATCTCTCCCCACTCTATTTCCTCCCACCGAACCACCCAGAATTGGATTGGCGGATCGAGTAATAATCCGCGCGACGCAGTCTTCATCCTCAAGGCCGAAACCGTCGCCATGGTCCTTGGTGTGTCGGATCAGGTGGCGCGGCTGGCCATACAGCGGCTTGCCAAGGCTGGGATTCTCAGTCAGATCACCATTGGCAGGCGAAATCGGGCCTGGGCAGCCAAAGAGATCTTCCAGGTGCTCAATGCCTTTGAATGGGAGGTCGCCACTCCCCATGATCCAGGAGAGGAGCGCCGACCATCGCCAACCAAAGGGCGGAAACCAGCCTGACCAAGAGGGACAACTAACGCCCTCACTGCGTGGGAAGCAGTGCCGGCATCGGCGGGGCTGCCGGAGCATAGAGCCAGGTGTGGAAGAACGAAGTCAGGTTCTGGCCGCTAGCCGAGTTGGCCACCGCGATAAAATCGGCGCTATCGGCGTTGGCGTAGCGGTAGCGTGTGGAGTAGGCACGCAGGATGCGAAAGAAGGTTGGATCGCCGACCCTCAGGCGCAACGCCTGCAAGGTCATGGCCCCCCGATTGTAGACGCTGATGGGGAACAGGTCGTCGCGCGGCGGGGAAGCGGGGGCCGAGGAGCGCGCCGACTCCGCGAATCCGCGCGCGTCCGCCGAACCGGGATGCACGCCGAAAAAGCCGAGGGCGCGCCTGGTGGTTAGCTGATCGATTGAGGTCATGCCCAATCCTTGCAGGATCTGGGAGTCCGACATTGGTGCCCCTTGCAGGCGCAGGATGGTATGCATGATCCGCAGTACCTGCCGGCCTGGCAGCGATGGATGAGTGAGTAAGGTCGTGATGGAGGGCGCCTCCAGCAGATAGCCATACTGTGTGCGCATCACCGAGATGAGATACGCGCGATCGTGGATGTGTTCGAGCCAGAGCCAACTCATGTAGGTGGCGAAGCCCTCATTCAGCCAGATGTCCTGCCAGGTCTTCAGGCTTACGCTGTCGCCAAACCATTGGTGGGCCAGCTCGTGCGAGATCCCTTCCTGAGCCCGCTCCGGGATGTATCCCAAGATAGTGCGGCTGTAGAGCGTACGGGTCTGGGTTTCCAGGGCGTACGGAAGGCTGATGTCCGCCACGATTCCGCCATACGCCTCGAATGGGTACGGTCCAAGGATGCTCTCGAAGTAGGCGATCATCTGGGGCAGTTGGGCGAATACGGGTCGCGCCGTGGCGGCCAGGGCGGGTGGGTAGTAGCTGAGAATGGGCAGTCCGCCGGGTCCGCTGCTCCGCTGCTCGACAAAGCGGCCGATAGCAACCTCGGCCAGATAGCTAGCCATCGGATAGCGCTCCCGCCAGACGTAGGTCGTCGTGGCGCCATGCGGGATCGTGCCCTGCGGCAACCCATTGGCTACCGCCATGTACGGCTTTGGTACGGTGATGCGGAACGTATAGGTCGCCTTGTCAAGCGGATGGTCGTTGACGGGGAACCACCCTTCGGCGCCGTCCGGTTCGCTGGTGACGAAGCTCCCCGTACCGGTTCCGTGCCAGCCGCCATCGCCGCTGGGAGTGGCGATGACCGTTGGAGCGCCCGCATAGGTGATCGCGATTACGATGTGGTGGCCTCTCGCCACCATGCGCGGGAGGGTGATGAACAGCTTGCGGGACTGGCGGCTGTACCCGGCTGGAACGTGATCGACCGTGATTCCGCGAACCTGGAAGCCCACGAAATCCAGCGAGAGACGGCTGAGATCCTGGGTGGCGACCGCATCCATGGTCGCGACGCCAGCGAGTGTGTTACGCCGGACATCAATGCTCAGGTCGAGCGTATAGTGCCGGGCATCGTAGCCAGTGTTGCCCAAGGCAGGATAGTACGGATCACCGGCGCTGCTCGCGCCTGACAAGGGATGATTCCGCGCCGCAACGGCGCTGGCGACGGAATTGAGATTCACGGTGGGAAGCAGCAGGCCGGCCAAGAGGATAGCCGCGCCGCCGCGCGATCTTACCTGCATCAGGTGTGTCCTTTACCCTACTGGACGCCGCTCGTCATGTACCGGCTCATCGTCTGGGCCATCTCCCATGTTAGAGCGTAAACCTGTGCGCTTCCTGGGGCCAAACCTGCAAAATGAAAATTGTTCACCTCCCCTCCCCAAGCCCTACACTGCCCCTATGCCCGTTATCGCCACCGCCGGTCATATTGACCACGGCAAATCCGCCCTCGTGACCGCCCTGACCGGAACCGACCCCGATCGGCTTCCCGAGGAGAAGGCGCGGGGTATGACGATCGATCTTGGTTTCGCCTGGCTCGACCTCGGCGACGGCCAGGCGGCGGGGGTGGTGGACGTCCCTGGGCATGAGCGCTTCATCCGCCACATGCTGGCCGGGGTGGGAGGCATCGATCTGGCTCTCCTGGTCGTGGCGGCCGATGAGGTGATCATGCCGCAGACGCGGGAGCACCTGGCGATCCTGGATTTGCTGGAGGTCCGCCAGGGAGTGGTGGCCCTAACCAAACGCGATCTGGTGGATGATGAGTGGCTGGATCTGGCTGTCGAGGAAACGCGCGCGACCCTGAATGGAACCGGTTTACGGGAGAGTCCGATCGTGCCATGCAGCAGTCGAACCGGCCAGGGGCTCCCCGAATTGCGCGCGGCCCTGGCAGCCGCCCTGTCTTCTCTCCCCACCCGCTCCGATCGCGGGCAGCCGCGGCTGCCAATCGATCGGGTCTTTACCCTTTCCGGACACGGGACCGTGGTCACCGGCACCCTCCTGGATGGCGGGTTTACGATCGGGCAGGAAGTCGAGGTGGCTCCCGGCGGGCGGCGCTACCGGATCCGGGCCCTCCAATCGCACCACCAGAAGCTGGAGCGGGCCGAACCAGGGAGCAGGGTCGCGATCAATCTCGCCGGAGCGGAGGTCGCGGATCTGGCGCGGGGGATGGTGGTTTGCCTGCCCGGCGCTCTGCCCGCCGTCCGCCATCTCGATCTCCGGCTCCGGGCGGTTGGTGACCCGGCGCGTCCCCTTGCGCGGGCAGCCCCCGTGCTCACGCATAACCAGCGCGTGACCGTCCATGTCGGCGCCGCCGAGGTCGCCGGCATTGTGCGCCTGCTCGATCGCGACGCCTTGAGGCCGGGCGAGCACGGGTGGGCGCAGGTGCGGCTCGCCTCTCCCATGGCGACGCTCCGCGGCGACCATTGCGTGCTCCGCGTCCCCTCGCCCGCCGCCACGGTCGCGGGCGGGATCGTCCTGGCGGTCAACCCACCCCGGCATGTCAGAATGCGGGAGGAGACGATTCGCCGTCTGGAGGCTCTGGCCACCGCGACCCCCGAGGAGCGGATCCTCGAGCTCCTGGCTACCGGCCCCCTTGACACTTCCGCCCTGATCGCCCGTACCCAAATACCGGCGGATCGCGCGGCGGAGGCCCTGACCAGCCTGGCGCGGGCGGGGCGGGTAGCGCGCCTGCCGGCCGGGAGCGGCGACCTACCGGCGACGCCGGAGGTTGATACCCGTGCCCTCTGGACCACCCCAGCCTGGCTGGACGAGGCGGCTCGCCGGGCCCTGAGCGCCCTTACGGACTATCATCGACGCTACCCCCTGCGCCGTGGGATGCAGGGCGAGGCCTTGCGGGCGGCCCTGGGGATGGAACGCAGGTACTGGGGGGAGCTCCTGGCGCGTTGGCGCGGAGAGCAGCGGATCAGCGGCGCCGGGGATCTGGCGTGGCTGCCTGGGTACCAGGTGGTCTTGAGCCACGCTCAGGAACGGACGGCGACCCAGCTGATCGCCAAACTGGCGGAGTCTCCCTATGCGCCCGGAGAGATAGGCGGCAGCGTTGACTCGGAGCTGCTGGCAGCGCTCATCGAGCGGGGAGATCTCGTCCGGCTCACGGATGGGGTGATATTTGGCCGCGAGGGATATGAAGCGATGCGGGACGCGGCCCTGGCCACCATTGATCGTGAGGGCCAGGTGACACTGGCCATGATCCGAGATAAGTTTGGCACCAGCCGCAAGTACGCGCAGGCCCTATTGGAGCACCTGGATAACTTGCACCTGACCCGGAGAGTCGGAGACGGTCGGGTTCGCGGGCCGGCCATGCACCGACCCTGACGCTCCCACCGAACGACGCACCGCCATGCGCGCGGAGAGCGATCGGGGAGCCACCGGCCGCGCCGGTCTCCGCAACACCACCGTCCGGCGCACCGGCACCGGGCGAAGCGCGGCGGGCGGAGAAACCGGGGCCGGGCGACTCGGGGCCGGGCGTAGGTTCGCTGGGCGAGAATCGGCGGCCACGGGGCGGGCAACGGGGGAACGCTCGGCGGTCAGATTCCGATGCGGGCCAAGCAACATCACTCCACCCACCGCGGCGCCAACCGCCAGGATCAGCATCAAATCGCCGGAGATCACCGCAAGCAAGAGAGCCAACAGCAGAAACGCCACGCTGCCGACCTTGAACCCTCTGCTTCCTAATCCTGGCGCACCCATCGAACTGTCCCCTTTTTGATTGAGTTCATGATCGCATACGCATCGACAATTCGCAAGTGCGCCATGGAGACCATTTTAGGCTATCCTCCCCGCCGAGGCTATAGCATTAGCCTGTGTAGTTGTATACTACACGATGGATCGCGCGCATGACCGTTCTCGCAACGGTACGCCGCGGCGGCCACTCCACTCAGCGTACGCCTCAGGGAGCTTCATGGCCCGGATCGGTATCAACGCGCAGCTACTCAGCTTCAGTCGTTCATACCGGAATGCCGGTAGCTCCGCCTACATCTACCAACTCCTGCAGCATTTACCATCTATCGCCAGTCCGCATCGGTATATTGTCTTCACCAATGCGGATCGGATCGGGTTGCGGGTCGGAAACGAACGGGGCTTCCATCTGGTGCGGAGCCGGTTCGATACCGAACGGCCCGCCCGCCGCGTATTGTGGGAACAACTTGCCTTCCCGAGCTTGATCGCCCGTGAGCGGCTTGATCTGGTACACGGCACCCTCAATGTCCTCCCGTTAAGCCGGCGGACCGCCGGGGTGGTCACCATTCATGATGTGAGCTTTCTCCTGTTCCCCGAGCGCTTCCTTCCCGCCAAACGGCGCTATTTGAGCACCATGACCAGGCTCTCGGCGCGCGGGGCCCGCTTCGTGGCCGCCAGTTCCGAAAACACTCGGCGCGATGTGATCCAGCTCCTTGGGGTGCCGGAGGAGCGGGTGCGCGTGGTCAGCCTGGGGGTCGAGGACCGCCTGCGCGCGCCGGTCGCGCCGGAGACGATCGTCGCCTTCCGCGCCGCGCACGATTTGCCCGAGCACTTTTACCTTTACATTGGTTCCCTGGAGCCGCGGAAGAATCTGGTTCGCCTGGTGGAAGCCTATGGGTTGGCACGCCAGGCGGGGGTGGAGTGGCCGTTGGTTCTGGCCGGGGGGAAGGGCTGGATGTACGAGGAAATCTTCAGCCGCATCCAGGAACTGGGGCTGGAATCGCACATTGTCTTACCCGGTTACGTGCTTTACGACGATCTCCCCCTTTGGTACAATGCCGCGAGTGCTTTTGTCTATCCATCACTCTATGAGGGATTCGGTTTGCCGGTGGCGGAAGCAATGGCCTGCGGGTGTCCGGTGATCACGTCCACCGCCAGCAGCCTGCCTGAAGTGGCGGGCGACGCCGCCATCCTCGTCGACCCCGAGCAGGTGGAGGAGTTGCGGGATGCCCTGATCCGGCTGGCCGGCGATCCGCTGCTCCGGGCCGATCTGGGCCGCCGGGGCCGGGAGCGGGCCGCGCGGTTCGATTGGCGGGCGACCGCCGCCCAGATGGTGAGCCTCTATAGCGAAGCCCTGGAGAGCTAGAGTGCAGGACCGTACGCTAGTCGTCGCCGCGCCGCTGCCCGCCGCGCCACTCCCCGAAACGCAAGTCAGCGCCCCAGCCAAAACACCGGCCGCGACGCGCGCCTCGGCCAAGGCCCGCAGGCGGGCCGCCCTCGCGGTGGCCGGATGCGCCCTCTCGCTCGACGCGGCGATCATCTGGTTAGCCTTCTGCGCCGCCTATTACCTCCGTTATACCGTGCAATGGGTACCGGTTGAGCACGGGACGGTCTGGGTGCCCTTTAGCGACTGGATCCCTTTCGGTATTTCCTTCAGCCTGGTCGAGCTGGCTAGCTTGCTGATCGCGGGTTCATACCGTGAACGGTTGGGCCGGGATCTGCTCGACGAGGTGCTGGTCAGTTGCCGTACCAGCCTGGTCGGGATCGGCCTGGTGGTGATCGTCACCGCCTTTCTCCCGATCAAGCTGCCGTCCCGCCTGGTGATTCTCTATACGTGGCTCCTCCTCATTCCCCTCCTGGCGCTCGGCCGGGCTGTCCTGGCAGTCAGTCTCGGCCGCTTGTATGGGCGAGGCTGGAACACCCGCCGAGTGCTGGTGGCGGGCACCACGCCCATCGGCAAAATGGTGATGCAGAATCTGCTGGGGAAGCGGAAGCATGGCTACCAACTGGTAGGGTTTTTGCAAGAGTCACAGCCCCTCGCTAAAGGCGGCGGTCCCGGCCCGCTCTCCCGCACCGGCAATTTTGGCCGTTTCCAGTGCTTGGGGACGGTCGAGGATCTGGGAACGGTGATCGAGGAGTATCAAGTTGACGAGGTGATCGTCACCCTTGCCGCCGCGCTCCACCATGAGATCGGAGAGATCTGCGCTCACTGCGAGACCGCGCAGGTGGCCGTCAAGCTGGTGCCCGATCTTTTCGAGATGAGCCTGTCGCGCGTCCATATGGACCACCTGGCGGGGATTCCCCTGATCGACGTGCATAGTACGCACCCGGGACGGGCCGCCCGCGCGGTCAAACGGGGGATGGACATCGTGATCGCCGGCCTAGCCCTGCTCGTGACCTCACCGATCCTCATCCTGACCGCCCTGGCGATTAAGTGTGATTCCAGGGGGCCTATCCTCAACAAGCAACGGAGAGTGGGGAAGGGCGGGGTGGAGTTTACCTTTTACAAGTTCCGTTCCATGTACGTGGACGCGGATCACCGCCGCGAGGCGCTGCTCGCCGAGAAGGGGATCGTCGATCCGCGGATCTTCAAGGACCGGCACGATCCGCGGCGGACCCGGGTGGGCCGCTTCATCCGCCGAGTGTCCATAGACGAACTGCCGCAACTCTTCAATGTGCTCAAGGGCGATATGAGTTTGGTCGGGCCGCGGCCGCCCCTCCCCCATGAAGTGGCTCAATACGAGCCGCATCACTTCAAGCGCCTGGAGGTGATCGGCGGGATCACCGGCAACTGGCAGGTCAACGGGCGGAGCAACATCGAGAGCTTCGAGGAAATTATCATGATGGACACCTATTACATCGATAATTGGTCGCTCGGGCTGGACTTGAAGATTCTCCTACGCACCGTGATGGCGGTGATTACCCGGAATGGGGCGTACTGAGGATCCCACGGATCGTCGCTATCTGCTAGGCTAATGAGCGTGGCGGGCCAAGCGGCCCAATCAGATCGAGGAGAGAAGAACCTTCCATGGAGTTACGCTGGTACTGGCGCGTCCTACGGCGGCAAGGCCGCTTGATCGGGATCACGTTCCTGGTGGTGGCCATCCTGTCGGCCCTCTACACCGCTTATGCCTATTACGGTTCGCAATACACCGCCGCCGAGACGATCGAGTTTAACCAGCAGCAGCCGGTCTATAAGACCCAGAACATTACGAACGATCCGCTCGGGGTCGCCGTGGGTAACTCCAGTGCCGCCAATAATGACGCCAAGAATTACTCCGAGGGCGATAGCTTTTTCAAGGCAATCTCCGCCTATTTACTGCGGGTGCATAATAAGCACCTGGACTATAAGAGCATTCCCCTGGGCGCTACCCAGACCAGTAACGTGCTGCTCAAGCTTGACTATAGTTCCAGCAATTCCACCCTGGCTACCTGGATTGTGCAGGGCGGCGTATACGTACTGCAAAATGACTTCCTCCCACTCTATGAGCGGAAGATTCGACCCACCACGCAGGCGGGCTTCCCCCAAACCGTCTACGAGCCGCCGATCACCATTGATCCAAATTTCGACGCGCTGAATGTGCGTACCACCTCCAAGCTCAAAGCGATTGGGGGCTGGGCGATTAAGTGCCTGGTCGGCCTCGTATTGGGCCTGGCCCTGGCCTTCCTGTGGGAATACCTCGACGAGTCGATTCACGACGAGCAAGACGTAAAGAATTGGATGCATACTCCCACCCTGGGCGTGATTCCCGGCGGCAAGCGCCGGATCGCCTAGGCGACTCCCAGCAAGCGATAGGATGATGTAATGGCGATTTCCGAACGCGCGGCCCGATCCGTCCTGGCTCCCGCCATGTCCAGGGGGACCGGTGATCTCGCTTCCGATCCTGAATGCCCGAAAGAGGTGGCGGAGGCATATCGGGAAGCGTTTCTCTCCACCCGTTTTGCCATGCTGAACCTCCCCGGCACCAGTCTGCTGATCAGCGCCGTGGACGACAGCACCACCGCGGCGCCCCTGGCCGCCAATTTCGCCCTCCTGGCGGCCATGGAAGGCGAGCGAGTGATCTTGGTGGACGCCGATCCCCACACCCCTACCCTGGACCGCCTGTTCAGCCTTACGCCCGCGCTCGGCTTCTCGGAGTTGGTGCGTCATGACGGAATAGATGCCCTCGGTTCGTTGCAGCCGATCGACCTTGGCTCCTCCCAGCCGGTTGATTTGCGGATACTCGGGGCTGGGAACGCGGGCGGCATGCCCGGCGGGGTCGGACGGGCTCCGGGGCTGGGCGAGTTATTGCTCCGCTTGAAGAATGATGCCGATCGGGTGATTCTGGTCGGGACGCCGATCCTTACCCATGTGGACAGCATGGATCTCTGTTCTCTCGTGGATGGACTGGTGGTCACCATGAGTCCTGGCCGGACCCACCGCGAGGACGCGGCCCGGGCCCGGCGCGTGCTGGATCGAGTGAGCGCGCCGTTGCTGGGCGTGATTCTCACCTCATCCGCCCTCGGCAGCCCCGCGGCCAGGTAGTCCCGGCGTGGCGCTATCGCCAGGGCGGGTGTAAACAGCATGGAACCCAGTGAAGCGCGACGGCGGCTGATTCTGGTCATTCCCTGCTACAACGAGGCCGAACGCCTGGAGGTGGAAGCGCTCGCCGTCTGGCAGGTGCCTGGCTACCGGGTCCACCTGCTGCTGGTCAACGACGGGAGCATCGACGGGACGCTCGGCACGTTCGAGTCTCTCCGCGAGCGGGCCCCCGACCGGATCGAGATCCTCGACCTCCAGCCCAATCGCGGCAAGGCCGAGGCCGTGCGCCAGGGCATGCTGCGCGCCTGTGCCCAGGGGCCGGACTACGCGGGATTCTGGGATGCCGACCTGGCTACCCCGCTCAGCGAGGTCAGCCGCTTCCTGGCTGTGTTGGATTCTCGGCCGGAGATCGACATGGTGTTCGGCGCGCGGGTAAAGTTGCTGGGGCGGCTGATTCGCCGAAAGATCTACCGCCATTACTACGGCCGGATCCTGGCCACCGCGATCTCGATCCTCTTGAATCTGGGCATCTACGACACCCAGTGCGGGGCCAAGATCTTCCGCGTCCAGCCCGACATCGCCGAGATCTTCGCGAGCCCCTTTCTCTCCCGCTGGCTGTTCGATGTCGAGATCATCGCCCGCTACGGGCGAATCCTCCAGCCCCTCGGTTTGCGGCTGGCCGAGGTTATCTACGAGATACCCCTGCGGGAATGGCGCGACATCGGCCACTCCAAGGTGCGCCCCCGCGATGCCCTGCTGGCGTACGCGGATCTGGCCCGCATCTACTTCCGCTATTTGGGGAAGCCGCGGGATAGATAAACCGCTAAGATGGTCAATGGTTATCACCCCAAGGGTCGGCGGCGGGAAGGTCCACGCCTCGGTTTGGCGTGAGGCGGGCCAGGGCATCCACCTCGTCGCGGCGGTAGAGCCGGCGGCGGCGGATCCCCAGGCGGAAGCTCCGTAAACGCCCGCGGCTGACGTAGGCATAGAGGGTGGCGGCCTTGATCATCAGCACGGCGCACGCCTCGTCGGCGGTGTAAAACTGCTCGCCCTCGATCATTTCCATACTCTCCATCATCGTAGGGCTACCACCTGGGGAGCGTCAATGTCGAACTTGAAAAATCAATATAAATACAGTAGAGTACAGTCATAGCACGTATCGATGGTCGTGTAGTGTTCCTGGAGGTAGGGTTCGATGTCCGCTCCTTCCATGTCCGCCGCCAGACCCTTGGCGGATCTCGTCCAACGAGACGCTTTCCCCTATGTCACCCTGCCGCGGGCCGTCTTCCTCGCCGACGAAATACCGATGGCTCCGGCGCCCGAACGCTGGATCACCGACACTACCTTCCGCGACGGCATGCAGGCCCGCCAACCCTATTCACCCGATCAGATCCTCCACCTCTACGATCTTCTGCATCGGCTGGACCACGACACCGGCACGATCCGCGCCTGCGAGTTTTTCCTCTATAGCGATCAGGAACGGGCGGCGGTCGAGGCGTGCCGAGCCCGAGGCTACCGCTATCCCCAGGTCACGGCCTGGATCCGGGCCCGGGCCGAGGATCTGGCCCGCGTCACCGCCCTGGGACTCGGGGAAACCGGCATCCTCACCTCGGTCTCCGATCACCACATCGTGACCAAGCTGGGACTCACCCGTGCCTCCGCCATGGACTCGTATCTGCGGGTGGTGGATGCCGCCCTGGAGGCGGGGATCCGTCCCCGCTGCCACTTCGAGGACGTGACGCGGGCCGACGTGGAAGGCTTCGTGGTCCCCTTCGCCGCCGCGCTGATGGAGCGATCGCGCCAATCCGGCATCCCCATCGTGATCCGCCTCTGCGACACCCTGGGGGTCGCCCTTCCCTGGCCGGCCGCCGCCCTGCCCCGCGGGGTGCCGCGCCTGGTCCGGACCCTGATCGAACAGGCCGGGGTTCCCTCGGCCCAACTGGAGTGGCATGGGCACAACGACTTCTTCAAGGGCCATGCCTGCGCCGCCACGGCCTGGCTCTATGGCTGCGCCGCGATCAACAGCACCTTGTTGGGGACCGGAGAGCGGACAGGGAACACCCCCCTGGAAGCGGCGGTGGCCGAGCATATCGGGCTCACGGGCGAGGATCGGCTCGATCTTCCCGTGTTAGTCGAGATCGCCGCCTACTTGCGGGAGGTCTGCGGCGTCCCAATCGCTGCCAACCATCCCCTCCTGGGGGACGAGGCATTTACCACACGGGCCGGGGTCCACATCGACGGACTCCTTAAGGATCCGGAGACCTATCTCTCCTTCGATCCCCAAGCGGTCCTGGGCCGGCCGATTGGGGTGGTGGTCAGCGATAAGTCGGGCGTGGCGGGCATCACGTGGTGGCTCAACCAACACCTCGGCCTACACGGGGCCGCCCGTATCGCCAAATCCGACCCAGGCGCCCGCGCCATGCACGAGGCGCTGATGACCCAGTACACGGCCGGGCGGATCGCCGATCCCACGGACGCCGATCTGTCCGCCCTGGCTCGGGATCACCTGCCGGAGTGGTTTACGGGCGAGCCGAATGGCTAATTTCCCGGCACGGTAAGCGGCTGCGCCCCCCCATTTGGCGCCTGGATTACCCGCGACAAATAGGCCCGCAGAATATCCTTGGCGACCGGCGCCGCCACGTACGATCCCTCGCCTCCGTTTTCCACCACGACCGCCACGGCAATCCGTGGCGCCTGGGCGGGGGCGAATGCCGCGAACCAGGCATGAGGCTTGGCCTGCGGGGTTTGGGCGGTGCCGGTTTTCCCGGCCACCATCCAGGGGAATCCGCGATACACGAAGGTCGCGGTGCCCGCGGGGACGGTGGTCACTCCCTCCATCCCGGCCACGATCGATTTCAATTGGCCCGCGGTCACGGGCAGGTGCCCGATCACCGGAGCCGGCTTGCTCGCTACCCCGTTGACCGACAGCACGAGACGCGGCGCCAGCCGGGTTCCCTGATTCGCCACGGACGCGATCATTGCCGCCACTTGCAGCGGAGTGGCCAGGAAATACCCCTGGCCGATCGCCATATTCACGCTGTCCCCGGTTCGCCAGGCGTCATGGTACGTCTTCTGCTTCCAGGCGTTGTCGCCTACCAACCCAGGGGCGTCGGACACGGCATCGATGCCGGTCGAGCTGCCGAAGCCGAATGCGCGGGCGAACTTGGGGAGAATCGATTGGTCGAGCCCATCCAACTCCTTGGCTACCTGGTAAAAGCAGGTATCACAGGACTCGGTAAGAGCCTCCTGCAAGGAAATCGTCCCATGCCCATTCGGCAACCAATCATGCAGGGGATGAGTAGTGCTCAAGCCATACCACAGGCCGGGACCGGGGATCATTGAACCGGCGGTAAAGCCATTCTGGAGCGCCGCCGCCATGGTCACGATCTTGAACACCGAGCCGGTAGGATAGGTGCCCAGGGTGGCGCGGGGGAACAACGAGCGAATGGGCCCGATCCCGCTGGTCGCGCTTGAGCCCGCCTCGAAGCGATTGGGATCGTAGCCCGGCATACTGGCCAGAGCCAAGACCTGACCATTCCGGGGGTCTATGGCCACCGCCGCTCCCGGACGCAGCCCCAGGGCGTGCTCCGCCGCCTTCTGGGTGGCCAGGTCGATAGTCAGGCGCACGTCCTTGCCATTCGTAGGCAACACCTGGGCAATAGTCGCCGCCGTCATGGTGTGGGCCTGGTTCATCACCAGCAGCTGGGCCCCATCATGCCCGGTCAAGACGCTGTCCAGGCTCGACTCCAACCCCGCCTTGCCCCGGTTGGTGGACGGGTCCACGTAGCCTACCAGAATGGAGGCTGTACTGCCCTGAGGGTAGATGCGCCCAGGGGTCGACTCCCATTGGACGGCCCCCTCGAAATTACGGAGGGCGGGTGGCGCCGCGTCGAGCTGCGGCTGCGTGAGGGTCGTGATCGGCATGAAATAGTCGGGCTGCGCCCAGGAGAGGGTGTAAAGATGCTTGATGTGGGCCTGGGACATATGGAGCCAGCTACTGAGGAATTGCAGCATGGCGGGCTCGTCTACAATTTGCCCCGGTACCACGCCAAGCTGCTCGAACTGGCCATCCTCGGCCAGAGGCACCCCGTGTCGATCCAGAATTGAGCCCCGGCGGGCTCGCATGGCGACCAAATGCACCACGTAAGGATCGTCGAGTTGTTTGAAGATCAGGGCCGGGTACCAATCAACGCCCCAGTGACCATGTTCATAGAGGAGATGCATGGTGTTCGCCTGAGCAATCGCCCCCACGGCGCTGGTATGAATGGTATCGGTGAAGGCCACGGTGGCCTGGGGCGCCTGCAAGGTGACGCCGCTGATCTGGGCCCGTACCTGCTTTGCGGTAGCCTCGGCCATCACCGCCTTGTAGCGGGCGACAAAGGCGGCGCGGGAAACGCGAGCCTGGGCGGCCGTGGTCAGGAGATCGTACATCTGTCCGTAGCCTGCCTCCTCCCAGTCGCCGAGGAAGCGATTGGCCGCCGCCGCCACGTCCTGTTCGTTGGCGGGAAGGACGATCGGGGTCGCGTCATGGCGGGGAACGATGCTAATCGGCGAGGTGGGTGCCGCTTGCGGGCCCGCGATCAAGGGCCGCACTCCCCATTGATAGATCGCCGCGATGCCGGCCAAAAAGAAAATCAAGCCAAGAAGTTTACCCATTGCCTGTCACCTCGCGCGGCCGGTCACCCTGCTCCCCGCGAGCGGGCACGGGCCGTCGCCGGACGGATCGCGCCTACTCTCACCTATTCCACGCTGTACCATAGCAGCGCACCGAATACACCGCAACGGAGATGTGAAGAGGAATGGCGGAGGAGGAAGATACGGTCGAGGTTCTCGGCACCGGCGCCAGGGCGCTGGGGTTCGCGCTGGACCCCGACCGGCTGGCCCGCTTCGAGCTGTACGCCCGGTTGCTGCGGGAGTGGAGCGGGCGGATGAACCTGCTGGGCCCCGCCGCGCTCCGCGAATTGTGGCGGCGCCACCTGCTGGACGCGATCACCGTGCTTCCCTCGTTTCCCCCTGGCACGATCGAAGACCAGGAGACGCGCGCCCTGCTTGATGTAGGGAGCGGGGGCGGCATTCCCGGCATCCCCCTGGCCATCCTCTTCCCCCACTGGAATGTCACCTTGCTGGAGGCGACAGGTAAGAAGGCCAGGTTTCTGGAGACCGCGGCGGTGGAATTGGGGCTGCCGAGGCTGAGCGTGGTAAGCGGTCGCGCCGAGGAGGTAGCCCACGACCCGGAATACCGAGAAGCCTACGACTTCTGCGTGGCCCGGGCCGTGACCCATGCCGCCGCCCTGGTGGAGTTAACCCTCCCCTTCGTGGCGCTTCGGGGGGCCGTCTACCTGTATAAGGGTCTGAATGGGCTGAGCGCGGAGATCGCGGCGGCGGAACCGGCCCGCGTGATTCTGGGCGCCGCCCCTCCCGCCGTGCTTCCGATCACCACGATCCCCGACGCCGCTCGCTGTCTCGTGCGTTATGTAAAATCATCTCGGACCCCACGGCAACTGCCCCGCCGGCCCGGCCTCCCCGAGCAGCGCCCACTGACGGCGGCGGACGGGGCCCGGATCCGAGCCGAGGAGGAGGCGGCGCGGGCACGAAGGCGTTAGGGCCTGAGACATGACGGGCCTGCGGGCCTCTGACCGCGGCGCGGGGCCCGGAGGCGCGCGATCCCGGTTGACATATGATGTATACTATGGTGCGTTCTTGTAAACTATGTTACAGGGTTAGCTGTCATAGAGGATTCATCCACGGTGCCGTACGCTAAGGCTCTCTGGATGCAAGAGTCAGCAAAACGGAGGCGGGCCAACACGGTGAAAAGGAATCACAATCCGGCGGGTCGTGTGGTGCTGGTTGTTTGCATGTTGGCGATGGCCGCGTTCGCCGCTCTGGCGCCGTCCGGGCCGGCCGTGCGCGCCGACGGTACCGGTGACGCCGCCTATCAGCGCGGAGTCGCCGCCGCCAACCATGGCTACTACACCGCGGCGGTTGTCGACTACCAGCAAGCCCTCCTCCATGGGCATACGGATCCCAACACCTTCTATCAGTTGGGACTGGCCTATGAGAAGGTCAAGCAGTGGAATTACGCGGCATGGGCCGTCGCCATGGCCCTGAGCGATGGACCGTTCAGCGGATCGCATCCACAAGCGAGCGTAGAGATCGATCGAGTCCAGCGCGCGGGCGGGGTCAACGCCGGGCCGCCTCCTTCCCTGGCGAATGTGATGGTGAGTCCTACGAAGGCGCTAAACGTCAACCCAGGCGTGGCGGCGGCACAGGAGGCACAGGCGGCGTTTACCGCGCTGCAACAAGGGGCCTACTTTGTGTCTCCCGGTTTCAACAGCAGGGTAACCTTTGGCACCGCCGCGGTCCTGATCTCGGCGGCGCAGGACAGCAACAACAACTCCAACACCACGGACAAGTTCGTCTATCTGGACGGTACCCCCTCGACCTACCAGAGCCTGAGCGCGTATGCCGGCGCCCTCTTTCACCAACTGGGCCTATCACGAGCAGTGCTGGTGGTGGTCACCCCCGCGGCGGCGGTAGCCTACAGTGATCGACTCGCTGCCGGCGCCGCGGGCCGGATCGTGGCCCAACAGTGGCGAACCGTGGGGATCAGCGATCCTACCACTCTGGCGGCCAACATTGCTCGGAACGTGGTTAAACAAGCGGACGCGAACGACAGCGCCGCTCAGACCAAGGACATAGTAATCGCGGCGGTCCTGATCGTGGTCTTTCTAGGGGTGATTGGGGGCGCTATGTATGTGATCATGCGCGGCGGGCAGCGGCAACGAGGACACTTGCCCCGCCAGTCTCGCGTTGGAACCCGAACGCGCGTCTCCTGATCCAGGCCGGGAAACCCATGATAGGGGTGAGTTATTGCCGGTAGCCAGTCAAATTTGCTACCCAGTGTCCGGTTTGGCGCCATGGAGAACTCTTTACCGATGAGCGATGCCACACACATTCCGACCCACGGAGAGGTGGGATGAAATGATCGCACAGAGTGAGCAGGTTTCGGTTGCCGGTTCGCTGCGCGACCGCGCCGCGTTCGACGGGATCGTCCAGCAGTACCAGGCCCGCATCGCCCGCTACATCCTCAGACTGGTCCACGACCCCGAACTGGCCTTGGATTTGACCCAGGATACCTTCATCAGCGCCTACCGTAACATTCATAGCCTGCGATCCGATCTGGCCTTGAGTGCCTGGTTGTACCGCATCGCCACCAATATCGCGGTGCAAGCGCGCCGGCGGAATGGACGGATTCACTGGCAATCGCTGTCCACGGTTGAGAACTGCGGGTGGGCCGCGACCGAAGCCCCGGACGGAGTGGTCATGGATCGGGAGTTGGTGCATTTCGCCCTGGCCAGGATGCCGCGGGATCGGGTCGCCTGTTTGCTGCTCCATGTAAAGGAAGGTTTCAGCTACGACGAGGTAGCCACCATCGTGGGCAGCACGCCGGAGGCGGTGCGGAAGCGCATCGCCCGTGCCAAGGAGCAGTTCCGCGGCATTTACGACGAGGCATGCCAAGATCGGCATCAGCGGGTGGCTCGCTGATCTCGGGTGCATACGCATCGATATCGACAGGCTGTCCACGACTGAGGGCGGCATCCGATTGAATCTGACCGCGTCGGCCCTCGCTGGCGTGGCTCCGTCCCCTGAACAGCGCTTTTCCCCTCCGCGTACCGCGTTGCCATGCCGCCGCTCACCTCGGGTATGGTATGGTGATGATGCCGCCAAGGGAGCGGCCCGAGCGGAAAGGACAGTGCGTGGGACACGACCAGCTCTTCAAGGATCTGCTGCCGCCGTTCTTTCTCGACTTCTTGCGGCTCTTCCTGCCGGAGGTCGCTCACGGGATCAAGCCCGACTCCATCGTCCCCGTCCCGACCGAGGTGTTCACCGATATTCCCGAGGGGAGGCAACGCACCGGCGATCTGCTGACCCAGGTGGAACCGCTGGAGGGACCGCCCGAACTGATCCTCATCCACACCGAGATACAAGGAGAGGAATCAGCGGAGTTTCCCCGTCGGATGTGGGAATACAACGCCCTCTACAGCCTCCGGCATAAGAAGCCGGTGATCTCCCTTGAACTGGCCCCCTTCGCCGCGCGGGGCAAGGTCGAACTGGTCCGGTACAGCGAGACCCTGTTCGGCCAGTCCTATGCCCGCCTGGACTATTGGCGGATCCCGCTGGGCGCGCTACCGGCGTTGGAGTACGTGGCGGCGGAGCCGGTGCTGGGGGCGGCGCTCGCGGCCCTGATGCGCGCGGGGCCGGAAGAGCGGGCGGATCTCAAGGTAGCGGCCCTGGAGCGGATCGTGACCAGCGGCCTTGACGCGGCCCGGCAGTATTTGTTGGTAAACTTCATTGAGACCTACCTTGAGCTGGGCGGAGTCGAGCAGGCGGCCTATGAGCGGCGGGTAGGCCAGGGAGGACACATGGCAATCAAGGAACTGGAGATGACCTGGGGCGACCGGCTCCGTATGGAAGGGCGCACGGAGGGCGAGCGGAAAGGGCGCGAGGAAGGTGCGCTGGCCACCAAGCGTGAGGTGCTGCTCGACCTGGTGCGGACGCGCTTCGGCGAGGTGCCGGAAACACTGGCGGGGCAAGCTGCTCAGGCGGATGCGGCCTGGCTCACCCAGATGCTGCGCCGTGCCGCCATCGCGGCCAGCCTGGAGGAGTTGATCGACTAGGAGAAGCACGGACACTTATGCCAACCACGCCAACAACTCCTGTTTGGCTATGGATTCGCGATCCAGGAAGACAGATCTGGGATGGCCGGTGACATTACACTCCAGTCGGCTGACCGAATCACATAGGCTATGGATGCGATTCCGGCGGAGGATGCCAACCCGCGGCTATCCAGCGCTGTCGTGCCCTGCGCAATAGCGGGCGGTTCAGGGCCAGCGCCGTCACGGTTGCCCTCCCTGTAGACGTGAGTCCGACTACCCACGTGCCGGCGTC